>NZ_JBHSQK010000019.1:185-159704 GCF_042658055.1 Pseudonocardia lutea | reverse complement strand
GCTCGACGACGGCCCCGGAGACCGCGGCCCGGGCCGCGGCCGTGCGCCGGGCCGAGCGCCGGGCGAGCCCGACGGTGACCGCCGGGGCGACGAGCCCCGCGCAGACCAGCCCGGCACCCAGCGCGAGCCCGGCGCCCGGGACCAGCACCGCCAGCCCGAGCACGGTGCCGAGCCCGACCACGGCCGCCGACGCCGCCGGCACCACGCCGCGGACCAGCACGTCCTGCTGGGCCTCGACGTCGCCCACCAGGCGCGCGAGCAGGTCACCGGAGCGCAGCCGCGCCGTCGTCGCGGGGCCGAGCCGGACCAGCGCGGCCCAGAGCCGCACGCGCAGCACGGCCAGCCCCCGCAACGCGGCGTCGTGCGTGGCCAGCCGCTCGACGTAGCGCAGCACACCCTTGGCCAGCCCGAACGTCCGCACCGCGACGATCGCGACCAGCAGCGTGAGCACCGGCGGTCGCAGCGCCGCGGCCGAGATGAGCCAGGCCGAGGTCGCCGTGAGCGCCACGGCGCTGCCGAGGGCCCCGCTCCCGGCGAGCACCGCGAGCACCAGCCGGGCCCGGTGCGGCCGGACGACGGCGGCGAGGTCCCGCAGGTCCCCGCGCCGCAGCGGCGGGTCCACCACCCCGGCGGCCGGTGTCGCCGCGGCGCCCACCGGCGCGGCGACGGCTGCCGGGGCCGGTTCGGGCGGCGTGGGGTCCCGCTCCGGACGGTCGGGACCGGGCAGGGCGAGGACCCGGTCGCACAGCCCGAGGACGGCGGACCGGTGGCTCACGACCACCGCGGTGCGCCCGGCCAGCGCCGCCGGGAGCGCGGCCAGCAGCGTCGCCTCGGTGTCGGCGTCGACGCCCTCGGTGGGTTCGTCGAGCAGCACGAGGGGCCGGTCCGCGAGCAGGGCCCGGCCCAGCGCGATCCGGCGCACCTGGCCGGTGGACAGCCCCTGCCCCCGCTCGTGCACGGGGGCGTCCGGCGCCAGCTCCGGCACGACCAGCGCCGCGACGGCCGCGAGCCGGTCCGGGTCCGCCCCCGGCGCGCCGAGCCGGAGGTTGTCGGCGACGGTGCCGGCCAGGAGCACCGGACGCTGCGGGACCCACGCGACCTGCCGCAGCCAGCGGTCCCGGTCGACCGTCGCGAGGTCGGTCCCGCCGACGGCGACCCTCCCCCGGTCCGGGGTCCGCCAGCCGAGCAGGAGGTCGAGCAGGGTCGACTTGCCCGCGCCGTTCGGGCCCCGGATCCCGAGCACCTCGCCGGGGGCGATCGTGACCGAGAGCCCGTCGAGGACCGGGCCGGCGCGGCCCTCGACGCGGACCTGCTCCACGCTGACCGGGACGCGGGCGGGGTCGGGCGCCGGACCGGCGCCCGCCGGTGGGTCGCGGTCCAGCACCGCGAAGGCCTCCTCTGCCGCGGCGGCCCCCTCGGCGCTGTCGTGGAAGCGCGCGGCGACGGCCCGCAGCGGCAGGTACACCTCGGGCGCCAGCACGATCACCAGCAGGCCGGTGGCCAGGTCCAGCCGGCCCTCGACGAGCCGCAGCCCCACCGACACCGCGACCAACGCCACCGACAGCGTGGCCAGCACCTCCAGGACCAGCGCGGACAGGAACGCCACGCGCAGGCCGCGCATCGTCTCGATGCGGTACCGCTCGGCCATCGCCGCGATCCGGCGCTGCTGGCGGCGGGCCCGCCCGAACGCGGTGAGCACGTCCAGCCCCGCGACGACGTCGAGGAAGTGGTGCCCGAGCCCGGCGAGCGCCCGCCACTGCCGGTCAGTCCGGTCCCGCGTGTACAACCCGATCAGCACCATGAACAGCGGGATCAGCGGCAGGGTGATGCCGACCAGGAGCGCCGACACCCAGTCCGCGGTGAGGATCCGGACGCCGACGACGAGCGGCACGACGGCCGCCACGAGCAGCTGCGGCAGGTAGCGGCCGATGTAGGCGTCGAGCGCGTCGACGCCGTGGCCCGCGACGGTGGCCAGCCGGCCGGTGCCGGGCAGCCCCGGGTGCCGGGGGCCGAGGCGCAGCACCTGGTCGAGCAGCGCGGCGCGCAGCTGCGTGGTCGCCGTCGCGGCGGCGCGCTGGGCGGCGACCTCGCCCGCCCAGCCGAGCACCGCACGCCCGGCGACGGCGGCGGCGAGCAGGCCGAGCAGCGGCGCGAGCTCGGCGAGGCCCGCCCCGCCGAGGAAGGCCCGGGCGACGACGTCGGCGAGCAGGCCCGCCTGCGCGATCACCAGCACCGCGGACAGCACCGCGATCGCGGCGCCGGCACCGACGTAGCCGCGCAGGGCGGGGACGTGCTGCAGGAGCCTCCGGTCCGGACGCATCGACGGTCGGGTGCTACCGGTCAGGACCCGCGCCCGCAGGCGACTCCCGGGGCCGATCCGCGGCGGGTGGTCCCGGGGTGGCCGCGGCGGGCGGGTCGTAGACGTCCCGGCGGGTCTCGATCTGGTGCGTGGTGAAGGCCCGCTCCCGGCGCGCCTCCCGGGCGAAGGCGACCGCCCAGGTCAGCAGGGCCCCGACCCGGTTGCGGTACCCGGTCAGGAAGGCGATGTGGATGAGCAGCCAGATCAGCCAGCCGGGCAGCCCGGCGAGCTTCACCGGGCCCGCCGAGACCACCGCGTTGCCGCGCGAGAGGTAGGCCGCCGCGCCGAGGTCGTGGTAGCGGAACGGCCGGACCCGGGTGCCCGCGAGGCGGTGCCGGATGCGGCGCCCGGCGTACAGCCCGGACTGCATGGCCACCTCGGCGACGCCCGGGAGGTCGTCGCGGCTCATCAGGTCCCCGACCACCGCGATCTCGGGGTGGCCGGGGATCGTCAGGTCCGGCTCGACCCGGATGCGCCCGGCGTGGTCGTGCTGCGCCCCGGTGGCGGCGGCGAGGGCCGCGGCGACCGGCGGTGCCTCGACCCCGGCCGCCCACAGCACGGTGCCCGCCTCCACGCGGCTGGTCCGCCCGGCGTGGTCGCGCACCTGCAGCCCGTGCTCGTCGACCTCCGTGACGATCGACCTCGTGTGCAGCTCCACGCCCAGCTCCTGCAGGGTCCGGGCCGCGCGGGCCGACAACGCCGGGCCGAAGGACGCCAGCGGCGCCGGCCCGCCGTCGAACAGGAGGACCCGCGCGTCCTCCGGGCGGATGCGGCGGAACTCGGTGCGCAGGGTGTGCGTCGCGAGCTCGCGGATCTGACCCGCGAGCTCCACACCGGTCGGCCCGGCGCCCACCACCGCGAACGTGAGCCGGCGGCGGCGCTCCTCGGGGTCGGTGGCGGTGTCGGCCAGCTCGAAGGCGCCGAACACCCGCCGCCGGATCGCCAGGGCGTCCGCCAGGGTCTTCATCCCGGGCGCCCACCGCGCGAACTCGTCGTGCCCGAAGTACGACTGCCGGACCCCCGCGGCGACGACCAGGTCGTCGTAGGGCAGCTCGAGGCGCTCCCCGCCGGGCCGCAGCGCGACGACGACCCGGGCCGCCGGGTCGACGTCGACGACGTCAGCGAGCACGCAGTCGACGTTGCGGTGCCGCTTGAGGACCTCCCGCAGCGGCGCGGCGATCTGCCCCTCCGAGAGGATCCCGGTCGCGACCTGGTAGAGCAGCGGCTGGAACAGGTGGTGCTGCGACCGGTCGACCACCGTGACGGCCACGTCGCCGCGGCGCAGGGCGCGGGCGGCGAACAGCCCGGCGAACCCGCCGCCCACGATCACGACCCGGTGGGTGGCCGGTGGCCCGTCGGCGGGTGGCAGGGGAACGGCGTCCCGGGGCTCGGGTGCGGACATCGCGCCTCCTCCGGCGTGCGCTCGAGGACCGGGTCAGACGACCGGGTCGTGCCAGGCGTCCCCGTCCGGCAGCAGGGCGTCGGCCTCCTTCGGCCCCCACGTGCCGCGCTGGTAGCCGTGCACGGGCACCGCGTCGCCGAGCACCGGGTCGACCACCCGCCACGCGGCCTCCACGGTGTCCTGCCGGGCGAAGAGCACCCGCGTGCCCGTGAGCGCGGCCCCGATGAGCCGGTCGTAGGGGCGCATGTCCGTGCCGGCGCCCTCGGTGAACACCAGGTCCTGCATCTGCACCTCGCGACCCGCGCCGGGCTTCTTGCCGGCGAGGCTCAGGCTGATCCGGGTGTCGGGCCAGATGCGGAACCGCAGGGCGTTGGTGAGGTGGCCGGTGTTCACCCCGAAGAGGTCCAGCGGCACGCCGCGGAACCGGATGCTCACCTCCGTGGCGGTGACGGGCATCGTCTTGCCCGCGCGGATGAGGACCGGCACGCCCGCCCAGCGCCAGGTCTGCACGGCGAGGCGCACGGCGACGTAGCTCTCCACGGTCGAGAGCGGGTCCACGCCCGGGACCTCCCGGTAGCCGTCGTACTGGCCGCGGACGGTGTCGACGGGGGTCAGCGGACGGATCGCGGAGACGAGCCGGGCCTTGGCGTCGAGCCAGGAGTCCTCGCCGGAGCCGTCCGGCGGGTCCGCGACCACCGTGGCGAGCACCTGAAGCATGTGGTTCTGCACGACGTCGCGGATGGCGCCGGTGCGGTCGTAGAAGTGGCCGCGGTCGGCCACGTCGAACGCCTCGGCCATCGTGATCTGGATGCTCTCCACGTGGTCGCGGTTCAGCAGCGGCTCGATCATCGAGTTGGCGAAGCGCGCGACGAGGACGTCGTTGAGCGGGTCGAGGCCCAGCCAGTGGTCCACCCGGTAGATCGCGTCCTCCGGGAAGTACCGGTGCATCGTCGCATTGAGGGCGATCGCGCTGGTCAGGTCCGTGCCGAAGGGCTTCTCCACCATCACGCGCGCGCCCTCGGCGCGGCCCGCCCCCGAGATACCCTCGGCGATCCGGGCGAAGAGCGCCGGCGGCACCTCCAGGTAGTACAGCACCCGCCGGCAGTCCGGCCCCATCTCCCGCGACATCGCCTCGTAGGTGGCGCTGTCGGCGAGGTCGCCGTCGACATAGCGCAGCAGGCCGAGCATCGTGCGCGCGGGCGCCGAGTCCGGGTCCATGCCGTTGAGGCGCAGGGACTGCGCCGCGTACTCCCGGAAGCGGTCCACGTTCCACCCGCTCTTCGCCACCCCGATCACCGGGACGGTGAGCACTCCGCGGTCCACGAGCCCGACGAGGGCGGGGAAGGTCTCCAGCTTGGCCAGGTCCCCGGTGGCACCGAAGATCACCAGGGCGTCCACGCCGTCGCCGGCTGTGGTCTCGGCTGTCATGACGTGCTCCTGTCGACGGCTCGGGCCGGGGGATCCGGTCCCGACCGTCCGCGACCTTCCTGGGCCGGGCATCACCCGGCCCAGGTGACCCGTTGCGCGGTGTACCGCGAACTGCCGTCTCTCCCCCGCGGCGGGTGAGGCGGGCGCACGGGGGCGGCACGACGGTGAGGGCTCCGCCAGCGAACCGGTAGGAGGCGGCGATGACCGAGGCCGACGACCGGGACAGCCGGTCGGACACCGACCTGTGCACGACGGGGAGCTGACGTGTCCACCGTCGACCTGGCCCGGCTCCAGTTCGCCGGCACGTCGATCTACCACTTCCTGTTCGTGCCGCTCACGATCGGGCTGGGGTTGATCACCGCGTTCCTGCAGACGCGCTGGCACCGCACCCGGGACGCCGAGTACCTGAGGCTGACCAGGTTCTTCGGCGTCCTGCTGGTCATCAACGTGGCGGTGGGCGTGGTGACCGGGCTGGTCCAGGAGTTCCAGTTCGGCATGAACTGGTCGGGCTACTCGCGGTTCGTGGGCGACGTGTTCGGGGCCCCGCTCGCGATGGAGGGCCTGGCCGCCTTCTTCCTCGAGTCCGTCTTCCTCGGACTGTGGATCTTCGGCTGGAACCGGCTGAGCCCGCGCGTGCACCTCGCGACGATCTGGATGGTGGCGCTGGGCGGGGTGCTCTCGGCCGCCTTCATCATGGCCGCGAACTCGTGGATGCAGAACCCGGTCGGCTACGCGATCAACCCGGCGAACGGCCGGGCGCAGCTCACCGACATCGGCGCCGTGCTCACCAACCCGGTCTTCCTGCGCAGCTACCTGCACGTCCTGCTCGCCTCGCTGATCACGGCGGCCGTCGTCGTGCTTGCCGTGTCGGCCTGGCACCTGCGCCGGGACCCGAAGTCGGACTTCCGGCGCTCGGCCCGCCTCGCCCTGGTGGTGCTCGCGCCCGCCACCATGGTCAACCTGCTGGTCGGCAGCGAGCTCGGGGTCACCGAGGGCGTGTACCAGCCGATGAAGATCGCGGCGGCCGAGGCGCAGTGGGAGACCTGCCAGCCGTGCTCGTTCTCGCTGTTCCAGATCGGCGGCGGCAAGAACGACCAGACCCCGACGAAGCTCATCGCGGTGCCGCACCTGCTGTCCATCCTGGCCACCAACTCGTGGGACGGCCAGGTGGTCGGCCTCAACGAGCTGCAGGCCCAGTACGAGCAGCAGTACGGGCCGGGCGACTACGTGCCCAACGTGTTCGTCCAGTACTGGTCGATGCGGGTCATGGCCTACCTCGGCAGCCTCGTGCTGCTGATCTCGCTGTGGGGCCTGTGGCGGTGGAAACGGCTGGAGTCCTCGCCGTGGTTCCTGCGGGTGGCGCTGTGGAGCCTGCCGCTGCCCTTCGTGATCAACACCGCGGGCTGGCTCCTCACCGAGAACGGCAGGCAGCCGTGGATCGTGCAGGGGCTGCAGCTGACCCGCGACGCGGTGTCGCCGTCCGTGGGCATCGCCACGATCGTGACCAGCCTGGTGATCTATCTCGTGCTCTACGCGGTGCTCGCGATCGTCGACTGGCTGCTCATGGCGCGCTACGCCCGCCGCGGGCTCGAGGTCGGGGCGGCCCCGGCCGAGGTGGAGCCGCCGCCGGTCCGCACGCCCAGCTACTGACGCCGCCCGACCACACGGAGCAGGAGGTCCGATGACGCTCGCCGAGTTCTGGTTCGCCGTGATCGTCGTGGTCTGGACCGGGTTCCTGGTCCTCGAGGGCTTCGACTTCGGCGTCGGCGCGCTGCACCGCGCGGTCGGCCGCGACGAGGCCGACCGCGACCTGGCGATCCGCACGATCGGGCCGTTCTGGGACGGCAACGAGGTGTGGCTGATCGTCGCGGTGGCGGGCACGTTCGCCGCCTTCCCGGCCTGGTACGCCACCGCCCTGTCCGCCTTCTACCCGCTCTACCTCGTGGTGCTGGTGGCGCTGATCCTGCGCGGGGTGTCCTTCGAGTTCCGGGACCACGCGCGGACCGAGCGGGCCCGGCAGGTGTGGAGCGTCGCGCTGACGGCCGGGAGCGTCGTCGCACCGCTCGGCCTGGGCATCGTGCTCGGCGGCTACCTGGGCGGGGTCCCGATCGACGCCCAGGAGGAGTTCGTCGGCGGGTTCGGCGATCTGTTCCGCCCGTACGCCGTGCTGACCGGGATCGCGGTCACCGCCGTCTGCCTGCTCCACGGCGCGGTCTTCCTGGCCCTGCGCACGACGGGCTCCGTGCACCGGCGGGCGCTGCGCCTCGCGACCGTGCTCGGCCCGCTGACGGCGGTGGTCGTCTTCGCCTGGGTCGTCTCCACCCGCGTGGACACCGGGGGCGTGCTGCTGTCGGTGGTCGAGCTCGGGACGGTGCTCGTCGCGATCGCCGCCGCGGTGCTCGTGCACCTGCGCCAGGAGGGGGCCGCCTTCGTGGCCACCGCCGCCACCGCGGCGGGGCTCGTGGTGTCCCTGTTCTCCGAGCTGTACCCGCGGGTGCTGGTGTCCAGCCTCGGGCCGGACACCGACCTCACCCTCGCCGCCACGGCCTCGTCGTCCTACGCACTGTGGGTCATGACCGTGGTCCTCGCGGTGTTCCTGCCCGTCGTCCTCGTCTACCAGGGCTGGACCTACCACGTGTTCCGGAGGCGCCTGAGCCGGACGAGCGAGCCGGACGCCCCGGCCCCGTCGGTGCCCGGGTCCGGCTGAGCCGGGACATCAGGTTCCGCTACGGAGGACCAGACACCCGACCGCGGGATCGGGGACGAGATCTTGCCCTCTCCTCGTTCGGGGCACTCGTGCGGAATCGGACACTCCGAAGGACCTCGCGCACGAGGCCGATCACCCGACCGTGGCGCCGAACAGCACGCCCAGGGCATAGGTGACCAGGGCGGCGCCACCCCCGATCGCGAGCTGTCGCAGCGCGCGGCGTAGCGGCGGCCCGCCCGAGAGCACGCCCACCACCGCCCCGGTCAGCATCAGCGCGATGCCGACGAGGACACCCGAGACCGCCACCGCGAGGCCTCCCGACAGGCCGACGAGGAACGGCAGGATCGGGACCAGAGCGCCGGAGGCGAAGAACAGGAAGCTCGACGTGGCGGCGCCGAGACTGCTGCCGACCACGTCGTGCCCCTCCGGGACCGGGTTCGTCGCGGCCACGGCGAGCGCGGGGTCGCTGCTGCGCAGCACCTCCTCGGCCCGGCTGCGGGCCTCCTCGGCCGACAGGCCGCGCGCCCGGTAGACGAGGGCGAGCTCGTTGGCGTCCACGTCGAGCTGCGGCAGGACCCGGGAGGCGTCGCTGACGTCCGGGGCCGACGCCGCCAGCAGCTCGCGCTGCGAGCGCACCGACACGTACTCCCCCGCCCCCATCGACAACGCCCCCGCGAGCAGCCCGGCGAGGCCGGTGAGCAGGACCGTCGCCCGGCTCGCCCCGCCGCCGATCACTCCGAGCACCAGCGAGAGGTTGCTGACCAGGCCGTCGTTGGCGCCGAAGACCGCGGCCCGGAAGGTGCCCGAGACCCGGGCCCGGCCGCGGACGGCCAGGCCGCGGACGACCTCCTCGTGGATCCGCTCGTCGGCCGCCATGGCGGGGGTGGCGTCGACGTCCCGGCGGTAGGTCGAACGGGTCTCCGCCCGTTGGGCGAGCGCCAGCACGAACACCGAGCCGAACCGCCGCCCCAGCCAGGCGAGCAGCCGCATCCGCAGCGAGCCGCGCCCCGCCGGCTCCGCGTCGTCGCCCAGCAGGCGCGCCCAGTGCGCGACGTGCCGCTCCTCGGCGTCGGCGAGGCCGAGGAGGATCTCCCGCTCGTCGCCGCTGCGCCGGCTGGCCAGGTCGCGGTAGACCTTGGCCTCCTCGCGCTCGTCGGCCAGCATCCGGCGCCAGCGGCGCCGGCTCGCGCGGGACGGCTGCGGGGAGGGACCGCTCGCCGCGGGGCTGTCGGGCATGGGCGACAGTCTGCGCCCGCGACCGGACCGCCGGCGCGTAACCCCCGGCCCGCTCGGGCCGAGCTTCCGGGGTCGGAAGAGGTGAGCGCCATGGTGCAGAGCTCGACCCCCGGTACCCGGCTCCGTCGCGGGCTCGGCGTGTGGGAGGCGATCGGCCTCTCCCTGGCCCTCATGGCGCCGTCGATGGCGGCCAACATCAACCCGCAGGGCACCGCGAGCTCGGTCGGCCGCGCGGTCCCGCTGGCCTTCGCCCTGGCCACGCTCGGCGTGCTGCTGGTCGCCTACACGTTCGTGCGGCTGTGCCAGCGCTTCCACCACGCGGGCAGCGTCTACGGGTTCGTCGGCGCCACCCTCGGTCCGCGCGCCGGCGTGGTCGCGGGGTGGTCGCTGCTGGGGACGTACCTCTTCTACGGCGTGGTCACGTCGACGGCGGCGGGCATCTTCGGTGCCGACGCCCTCCGGGTGACCGGGATCTGGCCCGGCCAGCCCGCGTGGGCGGGGTTCGCCCTGGCGGCGCTCGCCCTGCTCGGCGTACTGGCCCTCGCGGTCGTCCGGGTGCGCGGCGGGACGCGGGTGCTGCTGACCATCGAGGGCGTGACCGTCGCGCTGATCCTCGCGGTGTGCGTGGTGGTCCTCGTCCGGCTGGCGGGCGGGACGGCGCCGGGCGGCCACACCCTCGACGCGTCGGTGTTCACCGTGCCGCCCGGCACCGGCGTGTCGGCGCTGTTCCTCGGCGTGGTGTTCGGGTTCCTGTCCTTCGCCGGGTTCGAGGCGGCCGCGACCCTGGGCGAGGAGGCGCGCGACCCGCGCCGCAGCATCCCGCGGGCGATCCTCGGCACGGCCCTCTTCGGCGGCGCCTACTTCGTGTTCGTGACCACGGTCGAGGTGATGGGCTTCGGGACGGACGAGGCGGGGGTGGCGGCGTTCACCGCGTCGTCGTCGCTGCTCGGCGACCTCGGCGCGCAGTACGTCGCCGGCTGGGTCGGGCACCTCGTCACGATCGGCGCGGCGGTCAGCGCGTTCGGCTGCGCGCTCGCCTGCGCGGTCGGCGCGTCCCGGTTGCTGTTCGCGCTCACCCGCGACGGGGTCGGGCCGGCCGGGCTGGCCGAGGTGTCCGCGGCGCGCGGCACCCCGGTCCGGGCGACGCTCGTCGTGGTCGGGGGGATGTACCTGGAGATCGCCCTCGCGTGGTTCGTGCTCGGCGCGGCGCCGTTCACGCTGTTCCAGGCCTCGGCGACGATCGGCACGCTGATCCTGCTGGTGGTCTACGCGCTCGCCACGATCGGCGCGGCCCGGCTGCTGTTCTTCTCCGGGCGCCGGGAGGTGGCGGCCTGGGAGGTCGTGATCCCGGCGCTCGCGCTGGTCCTGCTCGGGTACACGCTCTTCCGCAACATCGTCCCGTACCCGGAGGGCGGTGCGGGAACCTACCCCGCGATCTCCGCGGCCTGGATCCTCCTCGGCGTGTTCTGGGTGCTCACCCGGCCCGGCACCGCCCGGGAGGCCGGGCGCCGGCTCACCGTGGACGACGGGCTGGGCGGCGCGATCACCCCGCCGGGATGACGCTCGCGCGCTCTCTCCCGCGGCACCATCCGCACGGCGGCCCGACCGAGGGGGAGGCACCGCGGTGCGACGACGTCTCACGGTGCTGCTCGGCCTGCTCGTCGTGCTGGGCCTCGCCGCGGCGCCCGGCTCCGCCGCGGGCTTCGGCACGATCGACGCCGGCGGCCAGAGCCGGGAGCACGAGCGCCTCACCCGGGCCGCCCTGAGCTGCGCCGGTGCCGCGGCCGATCCGGACTGCTTCCAACCGGTGACCATGGACCAGCTGGCCGGGCACGACCGCGAGTTCGGGGCCGTCGGCGCCCCGGACAGGGACGAGCTGTCCGACCCTGCCGCGCACTGCGACGACGCGGACTACCTGGCGGGCGTCTACCCGCACACCCGCGGTCAGGCCACCGCGGCACTCGTCGACTGCCTGAACCATGTGCGCATGCGGTTCGGGGAGGGCCTGGACAGCGCGCGGGGCCTGCTCGGTCCGGACGGCGAGGTGCAGCCCGCCGAGGTCGACCTGACCCGGGGTTGCCGGTCCCGCGAGCAGCGCGAGGACCGCGCCAAGTGCGCGACGCTCGACGCGTTCGGGCGCGCCCTGCACGGCGTGCAGGACTTCTACGCGCACAGCAACTGGGCCGACGAGCCCGACCCGGCCCGCCCGATCGGGGACGAGAACCCGCCGGGGCTCGGTCTGCCCGCCCCCAGCCCCCTGCTCGACCTGCGCGGCGCCGCCGCGCCCGACCCGCCCGCGGAGCTCAGCACCGGATGCTTCGTGGCCCGCGACGAGGTGCCCGGCGTCGGGGAGTGTCAGCTCCGCGTCACGCACGCCGCGCTCAACAAGGACCGCGGGCAGATCGACCCCGTCACGGGCGCGGCCACCGACCCGACGACCCCGCGCGGGAGGGTCGGGGACAACTTCGCCAAGGCGGTCGCCGGCGCCGTCACCGAGACCCGCCGCGAGTGGCGGGACTTGCGGTCCGAGCTGGTCGCCCGGTACGGCACCGACCGCGGCGGCCGCATGATCTGCGCGCTCACCCACGACGACCCCGTGAACGACTGTGCGGAAGGGAACCTCGCCGCGGCCGTCGCCGTCGTCGCCGGGCTCGCCGTCGTCGCGCTCGGGGCGGTCCTGTGGCTGCGGCGGCGCCGCCGGGGCTGATCAGGCGATCGGGCGGTCGAGCGGCTCGATCGGTCGCGGCAGCACGTCGCGCCCGGTGAGGTAGGCGTCCACCGCGGCGGCCGCGGCGCGGCCCTCGGCGATCGCCCACACGATCAGCGACTGGCCGCGGCCCATGTCCCCGGCGACGAACACGCCGTCCTCGCAGGACATGAAGTCGTCGTCCCGGGCGACCGTGCCGTGCGCGTCGAGCTCCAGGTGCAGCTGCGCGAGGAGCGCGCCCCGCTCGGCGCCGGTGAACCCCAGGGCGATCAGCGCGAGCTGGGCGGGAACCTCCGTGGTCGGCCCGGCGGGGTGGAAGTGCTTGGTCTCGTCGCGGAAGCCCTCCACGAGCGTGACCGCCCGCAGCCCGCCGTCGGCGTCCCCGTGGAACTCGACGGTGTCGACCGAGAACAGCCGCACCCCGCCCTCCTCGTGGGCGGGCGAGGTCCGCAGCACGGACGGATAGGTCGGCCAGGGCATGTCGGCGGTACGCCGCTGCGGCGGGCGGGGCCGGATGTCGACGTGCGCCACCGACCGAGCGGCCTGGCGGTGCACGGTGCCCAGGCAGTCCGTGCCGGTGTCGCCCCCGCCGATGATGACGACGTCCCTGCCCTCGGCGCTGATCGGCGACTCCGCGAGGTCGCCCTCCTGCACCCGGTCCGCCCAGGTCAGGTAGTCCATCGCGAGGTGCACCCCGGCCAGGTCGCGGCCCGGGACGGGCAGCTCGCGCGGGGCGGTGGCGCCGCAGGCCAGCACGACGGCGTCGGACCGCTCCCGCAGCCGCTCGACGCTGACGTCGACGCCCACGTCCACCCCGGCCCGGAAGGCGGTGCCCTCGGCGAGCATCTGCGCCAGCCGCCGGTCCAGCCGGCGCTTCTCCATCTTGAACGCGGGGATTCCGTACCGGAGGAGGCCGCCGATCCGGTCCGCGCGCTCGCAGACCAGGACCTCGTGCCCCGCGCGCGTCAGCTGCTGGGCGGCGGCCAGCCCGGCCGGCCCGGATCCGACGACCGTGACCGTGCGTCCCGTCCGCCGCGCCGGCGGGAGCGGCCGCACCCATCCCTGCTCCCACGCGTGGTCGACGATCTGCAGCTCGACCTGCTTGATCGTCACCGCGTCGGCGTTGATCGCCAGCACGCACGACTCCTCGCAGGGCGCCGGGCAGAGCACGCCGGTGAACTCGGGGAAGTTGTTCGTGGCGTGCAGCCGCTCGCTCGCCTCGCGCCAGCGGCCCCGGTGGACCAGGTCGTTCCACTCGGGGATGAGGTTGCCCAGCGGGCAGCCCGCGTGGCAGAACGGGACCCCGCAGTCCATGCAGCGGCCGGCCTGCTCCCGCAGCGCGGCATCCGGCAGCGGCTCGTACACCTCGCGCCAGTCGCGCAGCCGCACGTCCACCGGGCGTCGCGGAGTGGGCCGGCGTTCGGTCTTCAGAAAACCCCAGGGGTCACCCACGGCGGGCCTCCCGTCGGTGTGGTCCACGGAGGGTGCACCCCCGGGCCGCCGGTGACAACGCCCTAGTTTCACGGCCCCGTTCGGCGGGCATCGCGCCCCGGAATCCGCATTAGCATGAGGTGGATCACATCCCCGCGCACCGGAGGTCGAGCCGATGACGTCTGCACCCACGAGCGCTCCCCGGAACAGCACCGCCTCGTCCGTCCAGGACGCCGGCCACGTCGACGTCCTGATCGTCGGCGCCGGCGTCTCCGGGATCGGCGCCGCCCACCACCTGCAGGAACACTTCCCCGACCGGACCTTCGTCCTCCTCGACGCGCAGGAGGCCCGCGGCGGCACGTGGTGGACCCACCGGTACCCGGGCGTGCGCTCCGACAGCGACCTGTTCACCTACGGCTACCGGTTCAAGCCGTGGCGGGGCCCCTCCATCGCCGCGGGCGGGGAGATCCTCGAGTACCTCGACGAGGTCATCGAGGAGGACGGGCTCGAGCCGCACATCCGCTACCGGCACCGGGTCACCTCGGCGAGCTGGTCCGGCGAGGAGCGGCGGTGGACTGTCGAGGTCACCCGGACCGACACCGACGAGCGGCTGCGCCTCACCACCGACTTCCTCTGGATGTGCCAGGGCTACTACAACCACGAGCAGCCCTACCAGCCACGGTGGGAGGGCATGGACCGCTTCCGCGGCACGGTCGTGCACCCGCAGGACTGGCCCGAGGACCTCGACTACACCGGCAAGCGCGTCGTCGTCATCGGGTCGGGCTCGACCGCCTCGACGCTGATCCCGGCGATCGCGCAGAAGGCGGCGCACGTGACGATGCTGCAGCGCTCGCCCTCGTACTACTTCGCCCCGCCGGTGACCCACGAGCTCGCCGTGCAGCTCCGCGCGCTGGACATCCCGGAGGACTGGATCCACGAGATCATGCGCCGCCAGTACATGTCGCAGTTCAACTGGCTGGCCCGGGCGTCGCTGGAGACGCCCGAGGAGGTGCACACCTTCCTCATGGACTCGCTGCGCCCCCTGCTGCCGGAGGACTTCGACATCGAGAAGCACCTCACCCCGCGCTACCGCCCGTGGCAGCAGCGCATCGCGATCACACCGGACGGCGACTTCTTCGCCGCCCTGCGCGAGGGGAAGGCGTCGATCGTCACCGACACGATCGAGGCGTTCACGGAGACGGGCATCCGGGTCTCCTCGGGCGAGGAGATCGAGGCCGACGTCGTGGTCACCGCCACCGGCTTCAACCTGTCGGCCTTCGGCGACGTCGCGTTCACGGTCGACGGCGAGGCCGTCGACTTCACGGACCGGATCACCTGGCGCGGCGTGATGATCAGCGGCGTGCCGAACATGGCCTACATGTTCGGTTACTTCCGGCACAGCTGGACCTTGCGCGTCGACCTCGTCGCCGATCTCGTCATGCGGATCCTCGAGCGCATGCAGGACCGGGGCGACACCGTGGTGGTCCCCACGCTGCGCCCGGAGGACGCCGACATGGAGATCCGGCCGTGGTCGGACCCGGAGAACTTCAACAGCGGCTACGTCCTGCGCTCCCAGCACGTCCTGTTCAAGCAGGGCGACCGCGAGCCGTGGACGCACATGCTCGAGCACGAGGAGGAACAGGAGCTCCTGCCGAAGGCCGACCTCGACGACGGCAGCCTCGTCTACCGCTGACCCTGGCATGTCCGAAGCGGTGACGACCACGGACCGGGTGCCCGTCGGGGGCGGGACGGTCCTGGTGGACCGCGGCGTGGTGGTGACCCAGCCCGTCGAGGGCACCTTCCTCGCGTTCTCGGCGACGTGCCCGCACCGTGGCTGCACGGTGCGGGCCGTCGCCGCGGGCACGGTCAACTGCTTCTGCCACGGGAGCCGGTTCCGCATCGCGGACGGGGCCGTCGTGGGCGGGCCGGCGGAGGAGCCGCTCCGCCGGCTCCCGGTCGTGGTGGTCGGCGACGAGATCAGGGTGGGCGACGAGCACCGGCCGGACTGAGCCTCACTGAGCCTCGTCGCCACGGCGTCAGCCGCTCGGCGCGGGAAGGACGGGGGGCTCGCCGCGGGCCACACCGGCGATCTGGTCCACCACGGCGGAGCGCCACTCCGGCGGGACCACGGCGAACACCCCGTCGTCGACCGCCCGGAGGGCCTCCCGGGCGACGTCGGCGGGGTCCGCGCCCACCGGCGACATCCCGGTCGCGACCAACGCCGGACAGATCATGCTGATCCCGACCGGCGTGCCCTCGAGCGCCATCGCCGCGTGCGCGACGAGCGCGGCGACCGCGTGCTTCGACGGCCCGTACGCCCCGCCGCCGGGGAGCACCGCCATCCCGGCGAGGGACGCGGTGACGAGCACGTGTGCGGGTTCGGCCGCGGCGAGCAGCCGCGGGACGAAGGCCCGCAGGCCGTTGACCACACCCGAGACGTTCACCGCGAAGACGCGGTCCCACTCGGCGGCCGGCACCTCCCACGGTGCCCCGACCGACGGCCCGACGATCCCGGCGTTCAGGCAGACGAACCGGGCTCCCGACGAGCGCCCCGCGAGCCACTCCACGGCCTCCGGGTCGGACACGTCCACGACCTCCGCGGTGCCGCCGAGCCGCGCGGCCACGTCCCGCACCGCGGGGTCGACGTCCACGAGCACCAGCGCGGCGCCGCGCCCGTGCAGCTCCTCGGCCAGCGCGCGACCGATCCCGCGCGCCGCCCCGGTGACCACGGCCGTGAACGGCCGGTCACCGCTCCACGCGTGCGTGGTCCCACCCCCGCTCGCCACGCCGCCCAGGCTAGGGGACCTGCCGGAACGGCGTGAGAGCCCGGCGCGACGGGGAGTGGGACACCAGGGCTGTCGGAGGCGCGGAGAACAGCCCTGATGTCCCACTCGCCGGCAGCGCGAAACCCCGGTCAGCCGACGATGGTCGTGGGCCGGTGACCGTCCCACGGCAGGGCCCGCTCCAGGTCGGCGGCGACCGCGACCAGCGTTCCCTCGGCGGCGTACGGGGCGATCAGCTGCACGCCGATCGGCCAGCCCTCCTCGGTGCGGCCGAGCGGGAGGGAGATCGCCGGGTTGCCGGTGACGTTGGACAGGGCGGTGAACCCGGCCGTCGAGAAGATGCGGTCGTACCAGCCTCGGGCGTCCAGCGACCGGTCGTCCGCGTCGAGGTGGCCGAGCGGCGTGTTGGGCACGTTCATGGTCGGGGTGAGGATCAGGTCGAACCGCTGGTGGAAGGCCGCGACCGCACGCGTGGTCGCGTTGAACACCCGGTCGGCGGCGAAGAGGTCCGACGCGCGCAGGCTTCGCCCGTGCTCGGCGCACGCGAGGGTGGTGGCCTCGAGGTGCTCGGGTCCGGGGCGGACGCCGAGCGCCGCGGCCAAGGTGTCCACCCCGTCGGCGAGGAAGCTCGTCCACGCCACGAGGTTGGCGTCGTCGAAGGCGGCGGCGTCGAGCGCGGGTGCGGCGGGCTCGACGGTGTGGCCCAGCTCCTCCAGCGTCCGACCCGCGGCCTCCGTCGCCGCCGCACATCGGGGATCCACACCGCCCTCGCCGGAGAACGGGGTGGTGTGCAGGGCGATCCGCAGTGGTTGGCTGCCGGTGCGGACCTCCTCGGTGTAGGGCCGGACCGGGTCCGGGAGCAGGTACCGGTCACCCGGCTCGTGCCCGTGCACGGCGTCGAGCAGGCCCGCGCAGTCCCGCACCGTCCGCGTCACCGCGAACTCGACGCCGAGGCCGAGCAGCGGATCGGCGTAGTCCGGTCCTGGGGAGGTCCGCCCGCGGCTCGGCTTCAGCCCCACCAGCCCGCACGCCGCCGCGGGGATGCGGATGGATCCGCCGCCGTCGTTCGCATGAGCCAGGGGCAGCGCCCGCGCGGCGACCAGGGCCGCGGAGCCGCCGCTGGACCCGCCCGAGCTCCGGCCGAGGTCCCACGGGTTGCGCACCGGGCCGGTCGCGACGGGCTCGGTGCTGGCGTTGAAGCCGAGCTCGGGCGTCGCCGTGACACCGAGGGTGGCGAGGCCGGCGCGCCGGAAGCGCGCCATGAGGTGGGTGTCCGACGGCATCGGGACGCCCGCGCCGAGGAGTCGGCTGCCGGCGCGCTGCGGAACACCCGCGGCATGCACGATGAGGTCCTTGACGGCGAACGGGACACCGGCGAACGGTCCGCCCCGGTCGTGGTCGAGCGGCGTGCCGAAGCGCTCGCCGACCAGTGCGTTCAGGTCGGGCTGCACGGCGTCGAGTGCGTCGGCGGCGGCGGCCTGCACCTCCTCGGCCGTGACCTCGCCGGAGCGGATCAGGGCGGCGAGCGCGGTCGCGTCGAGGTCGGCGTACTCGTCGGGCTTCATGGACTGCCTCCGTGGGTCGGGGAGGCAGGACGGTAGGGGCGGGCACGGCACCGCGCATCGGTCGGTCGACGGATCCGCCCGACCCCGTCGTTCCTGGTCCACGACCTCCCGGCCGCGGTAGCGTGCGCCGTGTGACCGCCCTCACCGCCGCCCGGGAGCTGCGGTCCTTCCTCCGCCGCCACGGCAGTCGCACGCCCGGCGCCGCGGCCGCCGCCCTCGAGGGCCTGCGGCCGGTCCTGCCGGCCGACTGCGTGGCGCTCTCCCCCTGGGACCCCGCGGCACGCCGGCACCGCACCCTGGCCTCGTCGTACCCGGCCGCCGTGACCGATCTGCTCGACGGGCGCATGCACGCCGATCCGCTGTTCACCCTCGTCCGCGAGGAGCGCGTGCCCGTCCGGGTCCGGGACCTGGCCCCGCGCCGGCGCCGCGGCGAGATCTTCGACCGGGTCATCACCCCGTTCGGCTTCCGGGACGGCGTCACGCAGTGTCTGTTCGCCGCCGACGGCCGCTACGTCGGCATGCTGAACGCGAGCACGCTCGACGCGCGTCACCCCGACGACGACACCGTCGCCCTGCTCGACCTGCTCGGGCCCGAGCTCGCGGCCGCGCTGGACCCGGTCCCCCCGCCCCGGTCCCCCACCGGGCCGCTCGTCGCGGGGGAGGCCGACGGGTTCGTCGTCGGGGCGCACGGGGAGATCACCCCGCTCTCGCCGGGGCCGCGCCCGGACCTCCTCGTCCCGCCGTCGCCGCTGTCAGGCGTCGTGGAGCAGGTGCGCGCGGGAAGCCTGCCGGCGGTACGGGCCCTGCACCTCGTCCGGGACGACGCGGTGATCGCCGTCGAGCTGTACGCCGCCCCGTCCGGCGTGGTCCTGCTCCACCGCGAGGTGCCGCCCCCGGCCGGGCTCACCCCGCGTGAGCTGCACGTCCTCGACGGGATCGCGCAGGGGCTGAGCAACGCGGAGATCGCCTCCACCCACGGGATCGGCAGCCGTACCGTCGCGACCCACGTCGAGCACATCCTCGCCAAGACGGGGTGCCGCAACCGCGTCGAGGCCGCGCGACTGGCGTCGCGTTGGGGCCTGCTCGTCGGGACCTGAGCGCCGGGCCCCGGCACGTCGGCGAGCCAGGCGCCCCCGGCCCTTCGTCAGAAGGCGAACAGGGGCCACTCGGGCGGGACCCCGAGCATCAGCTGGCCGACCGACTGGTAGCGGTTCGCGGAGACGAAAGCGTGCTGGGTGATGGTGTGGACGTCCCGGAAGTGCGCCGCGAACGGGCGGGAGTTGCGGATGGCCGACGTGCCCGCGGCCTCGTGCACGAGCCGCACGGCGGTGGCGGCGGCCTCGACCCCGTGAGTGGCCGCCAGTTGGATGGACCGGCGGTGGTCGGTGTCGAAGGGGCGCCCGGCCTCGCAGGCCGAATAGCCCTCGGCGAGCACCTCGCGCAGGTAGGCACGCGCCGCACACCGCAGCCCGTCGGCCCTGCCGATCGCGATCTGGGCCTGGGGGCGCTCCCGCAACGGGATCCCGGTGAAGGCCGGTGTCTTCACCGCGGCCAGGTCCACCAACTCCGAGATCGCGGCGCGGGCGATTCCGACTGCGACCGCCGCCATCACTCCCGCGGTCTGCCAGAACACCATCCGGTACAGCGGCCCCTGGAACGCCGGGCCGGGCGGGGTCTCGCCGAAGGGCATCAACAGTGCTGCGCGCCGCTCCGGCACCAGGACGTCGTCGAGCACGACGTCGTGGCTCCCGGTCCCCCGCATGCCCAGCACGTCCCAGTTGTCGAGGATCCGCCCGTCGGCCCGCGAGACGAACACGAGCACCTCGACGGGCTCTCCCTCCTCCGTGGTGCGGGGCGCACCGTCGTCGGTCACGATCGCGGCGAAGCCCATCCACTCGGCGGCATGGCACGCGCTGACGAACGGGGCCCGGCCGGATACGCGGTAGCCGCCGTCCGCGGGCACGGCCGTGAGCGGCGGGAAGAGCGTGCCCGCCAGGCGGGCGCCGGGATCGGCGAACATCTCGCGGGCGCCCTCCTCGGGCAGCCACATCGTGAAGATGCTCGGACTCACGGACATGTACAGGTTCCACGCCGCGGCGGCGTCGACCCGGGCGATCTCCTCGATCAGGTCGAACGCGCTCACCGGGTCGATCTCGTACCCGCCGAGCGAGCGGGGGACCCACATGCGGTAGAGCCCCACCTCCCGCATGGCCTGCACGGACGCGTCCGGGAGCCGGCACTCCCGGTCGCCGAGCGACGCGTTCTCCCGGAGCACGGGAGCGATCTTCTCCACACCCTGGCGCAGGGCCTCGACGTCGGTGACGGACATGCCGGCACCTCCCCGGATCGGCGCGGCCCGCGGACGCCCCTCGCCCCGGGTACCGGCGGGTGGACCGCGACAGGACCCGCCGACCTGCCGAGCGGGACGGCCAGGGTCCTGCGCCTCCCGGGCCCCGTCAACCGCCGTCCGGCCGCGGGACCTGCCAGGAATCTCCTGACACGTAGCTTGTGCCTGGCAGGTGCTGCAGTTCCGGATCGAGCTGGCGGCGCGTGACCGGCCGCCCGTCGTCGTGGATCGTGCCGGGCCGCGCGGAACCATTAGGGTCGGACGGATGCCCGTCCGCGTGCGCGACGTCATGACCCGGCGGCTCGTCACCGTGCAGGCCGAGGACCCCGTGGACCTGGCGGCGCAGCGGATGCTCCGGGCCGGGTTCAGCGCGTTGCCGGTGGTCCGGGGCGTGGACCGGCTGGTCGGGATCGTCAGCCTGGTCGACGTGCTGCGGCATCGCGAGGACGGCGCGGACCCGACCGCCACGGTGGGCTCGATCATGACCCGGGACGTGCTGACGATGTCGCCCGCCACGAGCGCCGCCGTGGTCGCGCACCGGCTGCGGACCTACGGCGAGCTGCGGGTGATGCCGATCGTGGAGCGGGGGCTGCTGGTCGGCGTGGTCACCCGCAGCGACCTGCTCCGCGGGCCGCGTGCGAAGCCGGGACTGCTGACCCGGCTGTTCGGCCGGACCGTGCTGCCCGATCCCGTCCCCCCGCGCCTGCCGCGGGCGCGGCGGCCGGACGCCCGGACGGTCGGCGAGGTGATGACCGACCGCGACCTGGTCGTCGTCCGGCCCACCACGCCGTGTTCACGCGCGGTCGAGGTGCTCCTGACCCGGCGGTTCAGCCTGCTGCCCGTGGTCGAGGAGGACGGCTCGCTGGTCGGCGTGGTGAGCGAGGCCGATCTCCTGCGGGACCCGCTCGACGGCAGCCGCGGCGGGCCCCCGCGGACGGTCGGCGCCGCGATGACCCGCTCCCCCACCGTCGTCCGGCCGGACACCCCGCTCGCCGAGGCCCGGCACCTGGTCGTCGACCGGGGCTTCCGGGTCCTGCCGGTGACCGAGCGCCGCCGGCTCGTCGGGGTGCTCAGCCGCAGCGACCTCGTCTGAGCGACCGCCGTCGGGTCGCGTCACCCCGGTCGCGCCACCCCGGCGATCAGCAGCGCCCCGCCGAGGACGAGCAGGCCGGTGCCGATCACCGGCACCAGCCGGGGCCCCTGCCGGCTGGTCTTCTCCAGCACCATCACCGCGGTCAGGCCGAGCATCCACAACAGGTTCGCCGCGCCGGTCACCACCATGACCAGCATCAGCGCCCAGCAGCAGCCCACGCAGGACACGCCGTGCCGCACGCCGAGCCGGGCGGCGCCGGCCGGGCCCCGCCGGTACTCGCGGCGCAGGACGGTGGCCGGGCTGCGGCAGGCGCGCAGGCACGCCTCCTTGAGCCGGCTGAACTGGAACGCCCCCGCGAGCAGCATGGCCAGCCCGAGCGGGACCTCGGGCCGGGCGGCGAGCCACGGGACCGCGCCGGCGGCCGCGGCGACGCCCAGCGCGACCAGGAAGGCCAGGGCCGCGATGGCCGTCCACACCGCGAGATAGCCGGCGACCAGCGCCGTCAGGGCCCCGCCCGGTCGCGGCGCCCGGGCCCGGACGTGGGCGAACAGCCGGACCAGCGGCACGACGGTCGGCAGCATCATCGCGCCGACCATCACCGGCCAGGCCAGCAGGAAGGGACCGAGCCGGGGCGCCGCGGGACCGTGCTGGTGACCGCCCGCGAGCACGAGCCAGCCACTGAGCAGCCAGCACGCACCCGCGGCCGCCCACAGCCCGATCGCCGGGTCGCGGAGCCGGGTCCGGACCGCGACCGCCGGCATCAGCCCGTGAACCGGAAGTGGCCCTGCACGGAGTTGTAGCCGGAGATGTCGATGTCCGGCCGGCCGAGCTTCTTCCCGCTGCGGCGGTACACCGACGCGGTGCCCGGATAGGCGGGCGAGCCCGGGATGGTGGAGAACACCGAGTCGGACAGGGTGGTCGGCTGCCCGGTCGCGCCCACCAGCTGCTGGAACTCGGCCTCCACGACGTCGCCGATCTTGAGCGTGCCCTTGCCCTCCTGCACCGTCGCGGCGAAGGGTGCCCGCTCCACGCCGACGACCTCGCCGATCAGGGCGGCGAGGTCCGCGATCGGCCCGCCCAGCCCGCCGGTGAAGACGTCGAGCAGCGCCTTCTCCTGCTCCTCGGAGCACCGGTCGTCGACGTAGACCATCGCGGTCCAGTTCCCGGCCAGGACGTTGCCGGGGATGTAGGCGAGCAGCGCGAGGCCGCGGTCGGACACGTCGACCCCCTGCACGGTGCCGCGGTCCACGTACCAGACCACGGAGCCGTCGCACACGCCGCCGTCCGGATCGAGGCCCACCCAGCAGGGGCAGACCGCCTTGCAGGTACAGACCTCGAGGAGGCGCCCCTCGACCACGTAGGTGCCGCTCTCTGTGTCGGTTGCCGTCATGTCGTCCCCCTCCCGGTTCGGAGGCGACGAGTGTGACGCAGAGCACAGAGAGGCACCAGGGGCGCGTCCGTGAACGGTCGGCTACCGCTTCGAGACTCGCCCCATCCCCGTGACCTCCTGGGTCACCTGCGGTGACCCCTCGTACTCGATGCTGCCGACGCCGGTGATCCGCGCCTGCAGGGTGCGGCTCACGTCGACGACCGCCGAGCCCGCTCCGCCGACCGTCACGTCGGCCTCCTCGGAGCTCAGGTTCGCGGCGTCGTACTGGCCGACGCCGGTCAGGTCGACCGTCTGCCGGGTCACCCGGCCCGACATCACGACCCGGGCCGCGCCGCCGTGCGTGACCGCGAGCTCGGAGCCGTCGACGCCGTTCACCGTGACCGCCCCGGCGCCCGACACGGTCAGGCCGGTGAGCCGCCCGACGGTGACCCGGTAGCTGATGTCGGCGTTCGACGGGATCGTGCCCTCCCGGACGCCCAGCTTCAGCGTCGTGCCCTGCACCTCGCTGGTGAGCGACGGCAGGATGCCGTCGTCGGCCCGGATCTCGAGCGAGTTCGTCCCGGTCTGCTCGATCGTGAGCGTCCCCGCGCTCGCGAACTCCACCGCGTCGAAGCCCGGCACCGGCCGGTTCTCCGTGCGGACGGTCCCGGAGCCGGTCGCGACCGTGGTCCCCCCACACGCCCCCACCAGCCCGGCCAGGGCCAGCGCCGTCAGTGCGGCGAGGCCGACCCGCAGGCGCGCCCGGCCGTGGTCCCGCAGCGTGTCGTACCCCATCGTCCACCGTCCGTTCGGAAGACCGCCCCGCCGTACGGTCCCAGACCGTGCGGTCGGCAGCCAGGGGTCTTCCGGCCGTCCGGCTCAGGGTCCGGGGGAGGGCGCGCGGGCCGTCACGACCCGCCAGACGAGGTCCGTCATCGCCCGGATCTGCAGGTCGAGGTCCTCGGCCGAGGGCCCGGCTCGTGACCTCGTAGAACATGTAGCGGTAGGTCAGCAGGACGAGCATGACCATCTCGGTGCGGGCCAGGTCGCGTTCCGGGCCGGCGAACTGGCCGAGGTACCGCGGGAAGGCCGTCTCGACGACCTCGTGCAGGTGCGGCAGGGTCCGTCCGCGCAGGCCGACCTCCACGGCCTCGGCCTGCAGGAACGCGCCGATCAGCGAGGCGTGCTCGGTCCAGTGCCGGAAGCCCTCCCGCACCATGGCCTCGACCTGCTCGCGGGCCACCGGCCCGACGCCGTCCATGAGGTTCGGCGTGGCCGGCGCCCAGGTCTCGTGCTGCGCCCCGACGAAGGTGAGCAGCGCGAGCTTGCTCTCGAAGTGCAGGTAGAAGGTGGCCCGGGATGAGGCCGGTCCGGCCGGTCGCTCCCGCGCGACCGGCCGGACCGACGTCGTCAGGCCGTGAGGGCGTCGTCGTAGGCGACCGGCTCCTCGAGCGGGATGGCCTGCACCGCGGGCAGGACCTCCCGGGAGAACAGGGCGACGTTCCTCTCCGCGACCTCCCGTGGCATGTCGCCGTACCGCATGACCAGCATGAACTCCTCGGGCCGGAAGGCCTCCGCGATGCGCCGCGTCTTCTCGACGCACTGGTCCGGGGTGCCCCAGACGTGGTTGGCGAGGTAGGCCTCGCCCATGGCCTTGCCGGCGTCGCCGACCTGCTCGAGCGCGGCGGACTGGGCGGCGTAGTGCTCGTAGCCCGAGGTCCGCGGACTCCCGGCAGGAGGCCGTCCGCCGGTCCCGCGAGCTCGGCGTGCTCCCCTGACCGGGGGGCCGTGATCACGCCGATCGAGCCCGGGCCGGAGTACGCGGCCGGGTTCGTCCAGGGCCCCTAGGGTCGCACCCGCACGACGACCTCGGTGTCGGTCACGCGGTCGACGCCCACGGTGAACCCGCCCGCCTCGGTCTGCCCGCCGACCGGCACCCGGACCTGCTGACCCGCGACCTGGATCTCCGCGACGTCGTTCTGCACGCCGACCAGGCGGGCCTCGACACCGAGGACGGAGACCGACGCGTCGCCGCTGCGCGGGAAGGTGACCGTGCAGCCGTCGAGGCCGCACGCGGTGCTCGACGAGCCTCCCCCGCAGCCGGCCAGGCCGACGGCGAGGACCGCCGCGGCGAGACCGGTCAGGATTCGGCGGGACCTCGGCAGTGCGTGCACGCCGGCAGTCTAGCGCCGGGTTTGTCCGTTCCCGGGGGCGGTCAGGAGGCCACGTACAGGCCGATCACCAGCAACGGGGCGAGCACGTCGTACCAGAGAACGAACCCGGCGTTGCCCGCCTCGCGGTTGCCGTGCCGGACGACCTGCACCACGTGGCCGACCGCGGCACCGAGGTAGAAGATCGCGAAGGCGAGCAGGGCGGCGAGCTGGAACTGCCGGTCGAACCCGCTGCCCGCGAGGATGCCGAGCACCCCGATCAGCACCCCGGCCAGCCCGACCTCCCACTGGAAGGGGTTGCCGGCCGGCCAGCCGATGGACTCGGCGATCGGGTCGGGGAACAGCAGGTGCCCGCAACCGATGATCAGCGAGTTGACGCCGGCCAGCCAGACCAGGGCGTTGAGCAGGCTCGCCGCGGCGAACCCGGTCCAGCCCGAGGTCGCGACCTGCACGGTCTCGGCCACGACGAACCCGGCGAGCCCGAGGTAGGTCGTCATCCCGAGCAGCCGCAGGACGATCGGCGGCGGCACGGACCGCTCGTCGGGCACGACCGGGAGCTCGGCCGTACGCGGCGGTTCGGCGATCGGCTCGGCGTCGGGCACGCGTGCCTCCCGGTGGTCGGTGCTGACCTGCACGTCGCACCGACGACCATGGGCGTTAGCCGGCGTGGCACGTCCGGCGGGCCGCCCTCCGCCGTGATCCACTGGCGGGGTCCGCGACCGCAACCACACCCGGAGCCCGCCCGTGCCGCTCGACCCGCAGTTCCGCACCGTCCTCGACGCGCTCGCCGCCGCGGGCTTCGAGCGCCTCACCGGCGGCGACGCCCCGGCCGCGCGCGAGCGGTACCGCACGCTGGCGCTCTCCCGCCGCGGACCCGGGTTCGTGCCGGAGCCGGTCGCCGGGGTGGAGGACACGACGGCCGACGGGGTGCCGGTGCGGGTCTACACGCCCGCGCAGGACCGCGGGTCCGCCGTGGTCTACCTGCACGGGGGCGGCTGGGTGGTCGGCGACCTGGACACGCACGACCCGCTGTGCCGCCGGGTGGCGAACGCGCTCGGCGCGGTCGTGGTGTCCGTCGACTACCGGCTCGCGCCGGAGCACCCCTTCCCCGCCGGGCTCGACGACGCCGTCACCGCGCTGCGCTGGACGCTCGCCCGGCACCCGGACCGGCCGGTGGGGGCCGCCGGGGACAGCGCCGGCGCCTCGCTGGCCGCCGGCCTCGCGCTGCGGGCGCGCGACGCCGGGCTCCCGCTGGCCGGGCAGCTGCTGTTCTACCCGGCCACCGACCCGTCGATGAGCTCGCCGTCCGTGCGGGACAACGGTGAGGGCTACTTCCTCACCCACGCCGACATGGCCTGGTTCCTCGCGCAGTACCTGCCCGGCGGCGGGGCCGGGGTCGTCGAGGTCGACCTGCTGGCGGCCGACGTGCAGGGGGTGGCCCCGGCCGTCGTCGCCACGGCGGAGTTCGACCCGCTGCGCGACGAGGGCGCCGCCTACGCCGAGCACCTCGCGGCGGCGGGGGTGCCGGTCGAGCACGTGCCCGGACCCGGCCTCATCCACGGCTACGCGGCCTTCCTCGGCGTGGTCGACGCCGCCGACGCGACCGCGGTCCGCGCCCTCGGCTCCTTCGGCCGGCTGCTCGCCGTCTGAGCTGAGCGCGTGGCCGGACGCCGCTCAGCCGACCCGGGCGAGCCGGTCCGCCCGGTCCAGCAGGGCGACGACCTCGCCCTGCGTCCGGTGCGGCGCGTCGTTCCACACCGTGAGCTCACGGATCAGGGCCGTCGCCCGCGGTCCCCGCGGCACCGGCCGCCCGCCGGCGCCGGGCAGGCACCGCCAGGCGAGCGCGATCCACGGCATCGCGTCGCGCTCGACGTTCACCAGCCGCCCGCCGTGGTGCGCCGCCACGGTGATCGCGGCGACGAGGCAGGCCCGCTCCACCTCCTCCGGCCTCGGCGGCCCGGCGAGCAGCCCGGCCAGCCGCGAGGGACGGTCGTCGACGCACCAGGCGTGCTGCAACCACCCGCGCTCCACGATCGCCCGGGCCGTCCCGAGAACCGTCGGCGCCGGAACCGTCGGCGCGGGGGTCCGCTCGGGGATCCGGACCGGGGTGGGGACCCCCGGCTCCGCCACGCACACCGCCATGGAGCACCTCCCGCTCGTCGCCCCACGAGTGTGAGCCGGGAACGGCCCGGCCGGTAGGCCCGATCGCGTCGGCGGCGCTGCCGGCCGGGCCCGTCGGGTCACCAGGGGACGGGGCCGTCCTCGTCGAAGAAGCCGCCGGTGGGGCCGTCGTCCGGCAGTGTCGCGAGCCGGATCGCGGCGGTGGCGCCCTGTTCCGGTGTGCGGTGCCCGCGGAAGCCGTTGAGGTCGGTCGCGACGTAGCCGGGGCACGCCAGGTTGATCTTCATCGGGGTCCCGGCGAGCTCCTTGGCGTACTGCACGACCATGCCGTTGAGGAAGGTCTTCGACGGCGAGTACGCCCCCGAGATCGGCCCCGTCTCCCCGGCCGGGTCCTGCTGGCGGGTCAGCGACCCGACACCGCTGGACATCACCACGATCCGCGGCGCGGGCGAGCGGCGCAGCAGTGGCAGCATCGCGTTGGTCACCCGGACCACGCCGATCACGTTGGTCTCGACGACCGTGCGGATGGTCGCGGGATCGACCACGGTCGGCTCCTGCGGCATCCCGCCGGTGATGCCGGCGTTGTTGACCAGCACGTCCAGCCGTCCCTCGGCCTCCAGCCGGGCCGCCGCGGCCGCGACGCTCGCGTCGTCCGTCACGTCCAGCGGCACGCCGAAGGCGTCCGTCCCGCCCGCCCGCAGCTTCTCGACGGCCTCCTCCCGCCGGGCCTCGTCGCGCGCTCCGACCCCGACCCGCCAGCCGAGCGCACCGAGCCCCGCCGCGATCGCGTGACCGATCCCCTTGTTCGCCCCCGTGACCAGGGCGACCGTCCGTTCGCTCATGTGTCGATCGTCTGCCCGGCCCCGTCCGCGCGGCCAACACCGATCGGGTCGCCGGCGATACCGCGACGGTATCCTCGCCGAGGTGGAGACGCGGGAGCTGCGCTACTTCGTCGCGGTGGCCGAGGAGCTGCACTTCGGGCGGGCCGCCCAGCGGCTCGGGATCGCGCAGCCGCCGCTGTCCCGGGCGATCCGGCAGCTCGAACGCCGGCTCGGGGTCACGCTGCTGGAGCGCAACAGCCGCGGCGTCGCGCTGACGCGCGCGGGCGCGGTGCTGCTGCGGGAGGCCCGGGCGGCGTTGGACGCGGTGGAGGCGGCGGAACGCCGCACCCGCCGCGCGGGCGGGGAGCACGGCGGGCTCGTGCTCGTGACCAAGGCGGCCGCGTCGGCCGAGCTGCTGGCCAAGCTGCTGGACCGCTACGCCGCCGAACCGGACTCCGCGCCCGTCGAGGTGCTGCTCTGCGGGATCGGCGAGCAGGCGCGCATGCTGCGCGACGGGCGCGCGGGCGTCGCGCTGCTGCACCTGCCCTTCGACGACGTCCGCGGCTTCGACACCGCGGCGCTGGCCACCGAGACGCAGGTCGCCGTGCTCCCCGCCGGGCACCCGCTGAGCACGCGCACCGAGCTGACGACGGCCGAGCTCACCACGCTGCCCGACCTCCCGATGGCCCGCTGGCCGGACGTGACGGGCCGGTACGAGCCGGGGGCCGGCCCGGAGGTCCACGACCACGCGCAGCTGCTGCAGCTGATCGGCCTCGGCCGCGCCACCACCCTTCTGCCCGAGTCGGTGCGCAACGGTCTGCGTGACGGCCTCGTCGCCGTCCCGGTGGTGGACGCCCACCCCGTCACCACCCTGATCGCCTGGCCCCCGCACAGCCGCTCCCGTGCCGTCGCGAGCCTGGTCCGCACCGCGACCGCCCTGTAGCCAGGGCTTCCGCCCACAGCGGGTGCGGTGAGGGCGCCGGGCAGGTCCCTCAGGGCACGGGCACCGTGGGACTGCGCAGGTGGACGACGGTCCCGTCGCCCGGTGCCCCCGCCGACCCGCCCCGGTGGATCCGGACCTCGGCCATCACGGCCGACATCATCGGGAGGCCCCGGCGGCGGTTGACGTACGCCTCGGGGGTGGGGCGCGGGAGCCAGCGGCCGGTGTCGCGGACCTGGATCCGCATCCGCCGCCCACCGTCGACCCGCTCGACCTCGGCGGTCACCTCCACGACGCCGTCGGGCGAGCCGGCGGGTGGGAAGGCGTGCTCCACGGAGTTGCTGACCGCCTCGTTGACCGCCAGCACGATGTCGAGCGCCGGGTCGTCCGGCCACTCCAGCAGCGTCAGCCACCGACGCAGCCCGGAGCGGATCAGGCCGAGCGTCTCCAGGACCGCGGGCAGGCGCATCTGCCAGCGCGGTACTCCCCCGCCGGAGCTCGGGGGCGTACCACGGGCCGGGCCCGCTCCCGGGGGCGGGCCCGCGCGGTCCTCCGACTGGTCCCGATGCGCTGGCACTACCCGTGAGTGTGACGCCTCCCGCCCCCGCACGACCAGCGGCCCCGCCGTCGCGGCGGGCTCAGCCTCCGCTCTCGTCCCGCTCCGGCGCCCCGCGCAGCGCTTCCGCCACGTCGTAGTACAGGGCCAGCACCCGCTCCAGCCCGGTGATCTCGAGGGGGCGGACCACCGGCCGGTTGTGGTCGACGACGACGCGGAGCGGCTCGCGCCGCCGCTCGGCCGCCCGGTGGGCGTGGACCAGCGCGCTCAGGCCGGCGTGGTCGAGGAACTCGACGTGCGTCAGGTCGACCACGATCACGTCGACGGCGGGGTCGGCCAGCGCGCGGCCGACCGCCTCCTCCACCCGCGGGGAGGTGAACATGTCCACCTCGCCCGCGACCGTCACCACCATCGCGGGCCCCGCCCGGCGCGACTCCACGCGCAGCAGCTGCTCGACCGCGGGAGCCTGGTCACCCGTCACGGCGCTCAGTCTCCACGGCGCCGGGGTCCCGGCGACAGGGTCCCGGGACCGTTGTTCCCTCACACCACGGTCACCGGCGTCCCGCGCGCACCTCAACCGACGTGCGCGTGGTCGGGTTCGGTCAGGGCGTGCCGGAGCCGCCGGCGCACGGCGGGGTGCATCGCCAGCTCCTCGAGCCGGTCGACCGAGGTCCAGGCCGCCTCGCAGGTCTCGTCGCCGTCGGGCCGCGGGTCCCCGGACACCGGCCGGGCGTGGACGCACAGGGCGAACTGCTGGCGCACCTCGCCGGAGCGGGCGTCGACGATGACGTGGCCCGGGTCGCTGTCGACGCCGGCCACCCGCAGGACCTTCACCAGGACCCCGCTCTCCTCGGCCACCTCCCGCTCGGCCGCGTCGACCACGGACTCCCCGATCTCGACACGCCCGCCGGGGAGCTCCCAGAGCCCGTCGTCGACCCGGCGCACGAGCAGGACCCGGTCGGCGTCGTCGCGCACCACGGCGAAGACGCTGGGGGCGACGACGGTGGGCCGCGGCGGGGCCGGGTGGTGGTAGTACTCGGTGCGGGCCATGGTCAGCGGACTCCGCCGACCCTGCGGACCGCTGCCCGGGGTACGCACATCGCCGATCACCATCCGTTCCGTCGATGCCGCGCGACACGGCGTCGGCGCGGCACCGGCCGGGCGGCGAGGCCCCTCGGCCGGCTCCCTCACTCCTACCGTCCGCGCGCCCGCCCGCCTTCACCCCGGCGGGGCGAGGCGCGGAGGCGGCGGGCCGCCCATCGTCCGACGCGACGGCGAGCGGGGGAGGTCGCGCGGTGTCTGTGGGGGACGAACGGACGGGAACGCCCGGCACGGGGCGAGTGCCGTGCTGAGCGGCGACGAGGAGCGCCTCCTCACCGCGATCGAGCGCCGGCTCCGCGCCGAGGACCCGGAGCTCGACCGGCGGCTGGGGCGCGGGCTGGAGCCGCCCCGGCGGCCCCGCTGGATACTGCCGGCGCTGATCACGCTCGCCGTGCTGTGCATCGTCGTCGGCCTGGTGGCGGCCGAGGCGGGCGTGTTCCTCGGCGGCCTGGTCCTGGCGGGGGTGGCTTGGGTGATCGTCCATCGGCGACGCCGGAGGAGCGGGGGGCCCTGAGCCGCACCCGGGCCGCGGGGCGGTCCACCGCTCGCCGGTCCCCCTCCCCTGCGGTGTGGGGTGCCTCGCTCACCCGTGCGGGGTGACGGCCCGCACCGCGCGGCGGGTCCATCGTCGGACGATGGCTTCCACCGCCGACCGGGATGCAGGGGTGACCGCCGGGACGGGCCCGGACCGCACGGCGCCTCCGGACCGGCTGCACCGGCTGCTGCGCCGGACCGCGCTGAGCCGGCACCGGTGGGGCACCGAGCGGGACCTCGCCCACGCGATCTACGGCACGGTGATCGGCGCCGCGGGGATCGCGATCGGCAGCGCGTACCGCGACCTCGGCAAGCTCGTCCTCACGGTGGTGGTGACGGTCGTCGTGTACTGGGCCGCCGAGCGGTACGCGGACTTGCTGGCCGCCGCCGTGCACGCGGCAGGGCGACGCGCGCGGGTGCTGGCGGTGTTGCGCCGCGGGCTCCCGGTCGTCGAGGCCGGGCTGACGCCGCTCGTCGTCCTGGTCGTGCTCGCGCTGCTCACCGGGCGCCTCCCCCTGGCGGTCCTCGTCGCGCTCGGCCTCGCAACCCTGATGTTGGGCGGTTTCGGGCACTTCGCCGCCCGCCGTGCCGGGGCCACCCGGCTGCAGGCGGTCGCGTGGGGCCTGGGCAGCGCGGCGCTGGGCGGGGTGGTCATCGGGCTCAAGGTGCTGCTCCACTGAGGGGACGACTCTCCGGGAGGTGCGGCGTGCACGTCGTGATCGTGGGCGCGGGGGCGGCCGGGCTGATGACCGCGCTGCTCACCGCGCGTGCCGGGCATCGGGTCACCGTGCTGGAGCGCGAGCGGCTGGAACCCGCCGCCACCGTCGAGGACGCCGCCGGGCGCGCGTTCCGGCCGACGGCGCCGCAGATCGTGCAGCCGCACGTCCTCCTCGCCCGCTACCGGCTGCTGCTGCGCGAGCATCTCCCCGACGTCCACGCCGGGCTGCTCCGCGACGGTGCCGTCGAGTCCCGGCTCGCCGCCCAGCGACCGCCCACGCTCCGCGACCTCGCCCCCGAGCCGGGCGACGACCGCTACACCATGCTCCTCACCCGCCGGTCCACCCTCGACCGTGTCCTGGACGCGATCGCGCGGACGGAACCCGGGATCACGCTGCGCGGCGGCGCGACCGTCCGCGGGCTGCGGACCGAGGGCGGGGCTCCCCCGCGCGTCACCGGGGTCCACCTCGACGACGGCGACCTGGCCGCGGACGTCGTCGTCGACGCCTCGGGCCGGCGGTCCCGGGTCGACGCCTGGCTGGCCGAGGCGGGCGCGCGGCCCCGCCGCGTGGTCGTCGCCGACTGCGGCCTGGCCTACTACAGCCGGCACTACCGCCTCCGCGGCACGAACGGGCTGCCCGGGCGCGCGGACAACCGCACGATCCTGCCGCTCGACGAGTTCGTCGCCGGGATGTGGGGCGCCGACAACGGCATCGTCCTGCTGGGATTGTGTCCGCTGGCCGAGGACCACCGGTTCCGGGTCGTGCGCGACCCGGCCGTGTTCACCGCCGTCTTCGACACCGTGCCCGGCCTGCGGGGCTGGCTCGACGTGCTGGAACCGGTCAGCGACGTCTTCCCCATGGGCGGCCTGCACAACACGCTGCACCGCCTGGTCGACGACACCGGCCCGGTCGCCCTCGGGCTGCACGCCGTCGGCGACGGCGTGTGCACCACCAACCCCACGCTCGCCCGCGGGCTCGGGGTGGCCCTGCGCACCGCGCTCGACCTGGTCGAGGTGCTCGCCGCGCACCCCCGCGACCCGCTCGCCCGCGCCCTGGCGCACGACGCCGCGATCACCGAGGGCGTCGAGCCCTTCTACGTCGACCAGGCACGTACGGACGCGGCGCGCCTCACCCGGGTCCGCCGCGTGCTGCACGAGCGGGGCGTGCTCGACGGCAGGCCCGCCGCCCCGGCGGCACCACCCGCGCCGGCCCCGTCGGCAGGCCGGGTGGGGTTCGACGAGCTCTCCGCGGCCGCGCTGTTCGACCCCGCCCTCTTCCGCACCGCCACCTCGGTGCGCGGCATGCTCGCCCGCCCCGAGGACGTCTACACCGACCCCGCCGTCGTGGCGCGGGTCCGGGCGGTGCAGGCCGCCCACCGCAGCGGGGTCCCCGCTCCCGCCCAACCCGACCCCGACCGCCTCGCGAAGGCGCTCGCCGCCCGGGCGTGAGCGGATCAGGCCGGCTTCTCCGCGGCCCGCTTCCGGGCGGCGCCGAAGCGCTGCTGGACGTTCTGTTTCGTGGTGCCGTAGAGGGCGCCGATCCGGGACCAGCTGGCGCCGGCCGCGCGGGCCTCGGCGGCGCGGCGGCGCTCGACCTCCTCGGCGGCGAGCCGCAGGTCCCTCGCCGCGGCCAGGGCCTCGAGCGGGCTCCCGGCGCCGGCGAGGGCGTCGAGGGCCTTCTGCACCCGTTCGAGGCCACCGTCAGCCGACACGCGTCAATGCTAACTTGACGCCACGCTCGTCAATGTTAGGTTGACGAACGTCAATCGACGTTGACGAGCGGTGCGGACCGGGAGGTGTGTGCAGATGGACGCGCGGATCCACCAGCAGGGCCGGGCGGAGCGCAGTCGGCGGGGGCCGGCGTCCGAACGGGAGCTGCGGCGCGCCCTCCGGGCGGTCTACTTCGCGGTCGCCGCGCTGCGGCACTCGCCACGGTCGCCGCGGGTCTCGCAGGCCGTCTCGGAGGCGAGCACCGCCGTCGCGAGCCTGCCCCCGGGCTTCGTCGCCGAGGCGCTCTACCGGCTGATCGGCACGATCGAGGACTGCCACCGCGCCGGCACGGCCGGCTCCACGCGACTCGACGAGCGGTGGCGCACCGCGACCGCCGCGGTCCGGCTCGCGGGCTGAGCCGGCCGGGCGGCGGCCGCACGCCCGGAAGGCGAGCGGGACCTCAGGGCGGTTCGATCATGTTCCGGCAGCCCTCACGTCCCGGTCGCCGGCGAACTCGGACGACGGCGGCCGGGCCGTCGATCTAGGTTCCGTCCGGGCACCGGTCGGCAGGAAGGACGGACCTCCGGGTGACGAACGAGCGTGGCCGCCGCACCGTCGGCGTGGTCGGGGCGGGGGTGATCGGGCGCGTGCACCTCGGGGTGCTGCGCTCGTTCCCGCAGGTCGAGGTGGTGGCCCTGGTGAACCCCGTCCGGCCGGCGGAGGAGCTCGTCGGTCCGGCCGCGTGGTTCCCCACGCTCGGGGCGGCGCTCTCGACCGGCGCCGCGCCGGACCTGCTGGTCCTCGCCACCCCGACCGAGACCCACCTCGGGCTGGCGGCCGAGGCCCTCGCGGCCGCGCCGGGCACGACGGTGCTGTCCGAGAAGCCGCTCACCGGCGACCCCGGCCTGCTCGCCGCCTTCCGCCGCGACCACGCCGCCCACCTCGACCGGCTCCGGGTGGTGAACCACTTCGCGTACTCGCCCGAGGTCCGCTGGGCCCTCGCGACGGTCGAGGAGCACGGCTGGGGCCCGCCGCAGGTCGTGCTCGCCGACTTCAGCGATCCCTCTGTGCTCTTCCCGCCCGAGCGCCGGGCGTCGTACGTCTCCGGGTGGATCGACTCCGGGGCCAACCAGCTGAGCATGCTGGCGGACTTCGTCGGCGAGATGAGCGTCGTCGTGCAGCACGCGGATCCGGAGGGGATGCGGGCCGTGACCGAGGTGCGCTTCCCGGGCGGGCGGGCCTCGCTCGTCACGAACTGGTGCACCGGGTCGAGCAGCAAGCGGACCACGCTGCGCTGGTCCGGCGGGCACGAACTGCTCCTGGACCACACCGCGATGACCGGCCTGCTGCTGCAGGACGGCGAGATCCGCGCGCACCTCGGCAACGACGGGACGGTCGACCGCAAGACCGCGCACTACGCGGGCCTGTACCGGGCCCTCCTCGCCGACCCCGGCGACCCACGGCTCTCCCTCGACCGCGCGGCCACGGTGGCGGCCCTGCTCGCGGCCGGGTCCGGCGCCGCCCCGTCGAACGGCGGGGTGCGGTGGTCGACGGCCGCGTTCTGAGGTCGGCCGGCGGACCGGGTCCGGGCCCGGAGGCCGAGGCTCACCCGACGGCTGCCAGCACCGGCTCCTCGACCGGGGTCGGCCGGGTCGCGTGCAGGTCCAGGAGCCCCGTCGGATCGAGCGGCGGCTGGGCCATGAACCGCGGCCGGGTGCCCGCGGTGCAGCTGCCCGGAGTGCACGAGGAACGGGTGGACGAGGTAGACGTCGCCGGGCAGGCCGGTCGCGAGCGCGACGGGCAGGCCCTCGGTGGCCGGCACCGCCTCAGCGGCGAACGCGAAGAACTCGGCGCCCTCCTCCCCGTGGGGCGCGAGCAGCCGGGCCGCCGCGCGGTGCGACCCCACCCGGACCTTCGTGGGCGCGTCCGCCTCGCCAACCTCGGAGAACAGGAACAGCATCAGCAAGGCGCGACCCCGTGAGCGCACGTTCAGCCGGACCTCGCCGGCGGGCCCGGTGAAGCTGCCCTCGACGTGCCAACCGGCGTCGCCCGGGTCGTCGGGGTGGGGAACCGGATCGGGAAGGTGCCGAGTCCCAACCGCGGCCGCCATCGCCCCGGCCCGACGAGCTGGTCGAGCGCTCCGTGCAGGCGCTCGGTGGTCGCGGCCCGCCGGAAGGGGGAGTCGGCGCGGCCGGGGATCCGGTGGACGGGCCGGGTCCACGTGGCCGGGTCGTCGGGCCGCCGCCACCGGGTTCCGGCGCGCGAATCAACTGGACGCCCCGACGACCGTCGGTACGGTCGGGTCGTGACCGCCGCCGTGCCCGACGACCTGGAACCCCGCCGCCGCGACGCGCAGCAGCGGCTGGAACGCGCGGTGGGCGAGGGCCGGCTGACCCTCGACGAGTTCACCGACCGGGTCGGGCGGGTCTGGGCGGCCGACGACGGGGTGGCGATCGAGCGCCTGCTCACCGACCTGCCCACGCCGGTGGTCGGCGCGACCCGGCCCGGGCGGTCCGTGCTGGTCGGCGTGCTGGGCGACCTCAGGCGCAAGGGCCGGTGGTCGCTGCGCCGGCGCACCACGGTGCTGCTCCTGCTCGGCGACGTCGACCTGGACCTGCGGGGGGCGGTGGTCGAGCAGGGTCGGGCCGCCGAGCCCATCGTGGTCGATACCTGGTCGCTGATCGGCGACGTGCAGCTCACCGTGCCGGAGGGCGTCGAGGTCGAGATCGGCGGCTTCGGCCTGCTCGGCGACCAGAAGGTGGAGCTGGCGCCCGTGCCGCGGGTGCCCGGCGCACCCGTCGTCCGGCTGCGGGTGTGGTCGCTGCTGGGCGACGTGACGGTCCGCAGCGCCCGCTGACCGTGCCTCACCCGCCGCGGCGGTGCCCCATCTCCCGGGAGATCGCCAGGGCCGTCGCCCCGGGAGGCCTACGCCGCCTCGGTGGTGCGCACCGTGAGCACGTGCAGCACCCGCTCGCCCTCGTAGCCGTCCCGCCCGTGCAGGAACCGGTAGTTGTCCAGCACGAACAGGTCGCCCGCGTCGAGCCGGAAGCGCGGGGCCACCTCCATCGCGGTGGCCAGCACGTCCGCGTACCGCTCGATCAGCCCGAGGTGCCGCTCCCACTGCGGCTCGCGCGGGACCGGGGCGGCGTGGTCGCTCGCCCGGACCACGCGGCGGCCGGCCCGGGTGTACTCGACCAGCCGCCGCACGAGCGGGGTCCCCGGCACCCCTCGAGCCGGGTTCACCCAGGTGCCGAAGTAGTCGACGTCCGTGCCGACGAGGAAGTCGTGCACCTCGCGCAGTTCCGGCTCGGCCGCGGCCCGCAACGCCTCGACCAGGGCGTAGCCGTCGACCAGCACGGAGTCGCCGCCGACGTCGGCCGCCCGCCCGCACAGCATGAGCAGCCAGTCCTCGTCCGGGTCCCGCAGCCGGACCGATCGGCCGTGCACGTCGACGACGACGTTCGCGCCGTCCGAGTGCAGCCCGAGCGGGGGCGCGTCCGACCCGCCCTGCGGCCGGATGCCGAACAGCTCGCGGAGGCTCCCGCCGAGCGCCTTCGCGGCCGCGTCGACCAGCCGCTCGGGATCCGTGGCGTAGTCCGCGACGATCGCCGCGCCCTCGGCCGCGAGGCCCGCGCGCAGGTCGGTCACCACCGGGGGGACGACGCCGACGCCGCCGAGCGTCTCCTTCCACTCCGGCCGGACCTCGCCCCGCCGCCGCCCGCTCGCACTCGTGACCGCCACCCGGGACCCCTTTCGCAAGTAAATGGCAGGAGCACCCTATCGGCCGGACCACCGCGACTCCAGCTGCCGGCCGAGCAGGGTGACGGCCAGCGACACGGCCACGACCGCCGTCGCGGGCACCAGCACGAGCTGCGGGGCGGCGAACAGGTACTGCCGGCCCTCGGCCAGCATCGCGCCCCACTCCGGGGTCGGCGGCTGGGCGCCCAGCCCGAGGAAGGACAACGCGGCGAGCGAGAGCAGCACGTTCGCGAACCGCAGGCAGGCGTGCGCGGTCAACGGGCGCACGGCGTTCGGGAGGATGTGCCGCACCGCGATCCGCCCGGGCCCGGCGCCCAGCGCCACCGCCCCCTCCACGTACTCGCGGGCCCGTTCCCGCACGGTGAGCTGGTAGCCGAGCCGGGCGAACGGCGTCCAGCCGGTGAGCAGCACGGCGATCAGCAGGGTGCCGGGCCCGGGTTCGCGGACCGCCGCGACGACCAGGCCGACGATCACGGTCGGGATCGCGACCAGGACGTCGAGCGCCCGTTGCAGGAGCTGGCCCGCGAGCCCGCCCGCGTACCCCGCGAGGACCCCGACCAGCGTGCCGGCGGCGGCGCAGAGCAGCACCGCGACCAGGGTGAACCACACGGAGAGACGGGTGCCGGCGAGCAGCCGGGCGAGGACGTCGCGGCCCAGGTTGTCCGTACCCAGCGGGTGCGCGGGGGAGGGTCCGGCGAAGCGGTCGGCGAGGTCCGTGGTGAGCCCGTCGACCGGCACCAGCGCGGCGATCACCAGCGCCGAGGCGAGCACCGCGACGGCGGTGAGGACGGGATCGCGCCTCACACCTCCACCTCCGCCCGGGCGACCGGGTCCAGGACGAGCTGCAGCAGCTCGGCCGCGAGGCCCGCCAGCAGCGCCACCGCGACCACGGCCAGCAGCCCGGCCTGCAGCATCGGCAGGTCCTGGGCGATCACGGCGTCGTGGAGCAGCCGGCCCAGCCCGGGGATCCCGAAGGCGACCTCGACCACGACCGCGCCGCCGAGCAGGCCGGCGAAGAACATGCCGGAGAGCGCGGTGACGCCGGTCAGCGCGAGCCGCGCGCCGTGCCGCCACAGCAGCTGCGACCCGCCTATCCCCTTGGCGAGGGCGACGGCGACGTGCGGGCGGGAGAGGGCGTCCATCGTCTCCGCCCGGGCGAGCTGGGCGGCCAGCGCGACCGGGAAGGCGGCCAGCGTCAGCACGGGCAGCACCGCCTGCCCGGGCGTGCCCCAGCCGGTGGCCGGCAGCAGCGGCACCGCGACGGCGAACGCCAGGACCAGCACCGGCGCCAGCACGAACTCGGGCACGGCCACGCCCAGCATCGAGCAGGCGGTCACGACCCGGTCCAGCCGGCCGCCCGGGCGTCGGGCCGCCCGCACCCCGAGCGGGATCCCGACCACCGCGGCGACCAGCAGCGCGAGGGCCGCGAGCACCGCCGACACCCCCAGCGCCGCGAACAGCTGCGGGGCGATCGCGGTGCGGGTGGCGAAGGAGAGCCCGAGATCGCCGGTCAGTGCGTGGCCGAGCCAGCGCAGGTACTGCTCGATCCACGAACGTTCCAGGCCCAGCTCGGTGGCGACCCGTGCGGCGGCCACCGGGTCCGGCTCGGCCTCCGCGACGCGGCTGCGCAGCACCGCGCGGACGGTGTCGACGCCGGCCAGCCGCGGCAGCAGGAAGATCAGCAGCGACGCGGCCAGCAGGACCGCCGGCAGGGCCGCGAGCCGGCGCGCGAGGGTGCCGCCCACTCAACCGGTGCGGGTCAGCTCGGGGGTGATCAGCGACTTCGCCAGCGGGTCGACGGTGAACCCGGAGACGCCCTTCGTGACCGCGTTCTCCTGGGAGTGCACCAGCGGCACGCCGACGACGTCGGCGTTCAGCCGGGCCGCGGCGGCCCGGAAGACCTCCTGCCGCTGCGCCGGGTCGGCGGTGGTGGCCAGCGGGGCCAGCAGGGCGTCGAACTCCGGCGAGCAGTACCGGTTGATGTTGTACGAGCCCTCGCAGGTGTAGTCGCTGACCAGCGTCGACCCGGTGTCCGGGACGTCGGTCAGGTAGTTGCGGGAGAGCAGGTACATGTCGTAGCGGCCGGCCAGCAGGTCCGGCTCGGCCGGCCCGTACTCCCCGATCCGGATCTGCGCGTCGACGCCGATCTCGCGGAGCATCCCCTGGACGGCGGCGGCGAGCGTGGGCAGCTCGGGCCGGTTGGGGTAGGTCTGCAGCCGGACCGTGAGCGGCCGGTCCGGGCCGTACCCGGCCTGGGCGAGCAGGTCCCGCGCACCCTGCGGGTCGGGCGCGGGCGGCGGGTCCTGGCTGCCCCACGCCACGGCCGGGCCGTAGAGCTCCGACGCCGGCAGCGCCGACCCGGCGAGGGCCTGCTCGGCCAGCGCGGTGCGGTCGATCGCCTTCGCGACCGCCCGGCGGACCCGGCTGTCGGAGAAGGGCGCGGCGGACTGGTTGAGCATCAGCGAGACCGTGCGCGGCGCGGCGACGGCCTGGTCGGAGTAGCCGCCGTCCGCGGTGAACCCGAGCAGCGCGGACTCGGGCAGGCCCTGCGCGAGGTCGACGTCCCCGGCCCGCAGCGCCAGCGCGCGGGCCGCCGGGTCGGCCACGTACCGCACGCTCACCTTCGCGAGCTGCGGCCGGCCGCCCCAGTAGGCGTCGTTGCGCTCGAGGGTGGCCTCCTGGTTCCCGTCCGCCGCGACCAGCCGCATCGGCCCGGTGCCGGTGCCGACCACGGACGGCGGCCCGCCGGTGTAGGCCGCCGGGGCGAGGATCGCGGTGTTCACGCTGCTCAGCCGCAGGGGCAGGATCGGGTCCGGCCTCGTGGTCGTGACGGTGACGGCGGACGGGCCGTCCTCGGCGGCCTGCAGCCCGACCCCCTTCACGGCCCGGGGCGGCGCGGCGACGCCGGCGACCCACGTGAGGGCGCCGACCACGGCCGCGGGCGTGAGCGGGGTGCCGTCGTGGAAGGTGACGCCCGGCCGCAGCGCGAACCGCCAGGTGCGGGGGTCGACGGTCTGCGCCCACGAGGTGGCGAGCCCCGGCTGCGGGGTGCCGTCCGACCCGGCCCTCACCAGCGCCTCGGCCGAGCCCAGCTGCGCGACCACGTACGCGTCGTCGGTGTCCATCGCGTAGCCCGAGCGCGGGGCGAACTGCGCGGCGAGGCGGAGCTCGCCGTCGGGCACCGGGGCGCCGGCGGGCCCGCCGGAGCCGCAGGCCGCGACGAGAGCCACCAGGGCGACGACGGCGAGGGCGCGGGCAGCGCGCCGTCGGGCACGTGGACGGGGGCGGGACGGGGTGGCGCGGGGCATCGGGGCCTTCCTGGTCTCGAGCCGGGTTCCGGGGCCGGGGGCGGGGTCACGGCCGGCACCGCCGGGCCGCCCGAGATCGTCCGTCCATCGGAACAGCCTGTCAATCATGTGCACGCACCTGCATGAATGCGGTGAGCAAGATCCTCTGGATCACGCTGTCGCGCCGCAGGTGCAGATGCTAGTAATGGGCGGTTATGCCCGGAAGCCGGCCCGAGGGCCCTCCCCCCGCACGGGCCGGCCTGCGCCGGTTCGCCGCACTGGCCGACTTCGGCCGCCTGCCCCCCGTCATGCGGCTGCTCGTGGTGACCCAGCTGGCGTTCAACGTCGGCTTCTTCATGGTGCTGCCGTACCTGGCGACGCATCTCGCTGAGGACCTCGCGCTCGCCGGCGGGGTCGTCGGGCTCGTGCTCGGGCTGCGCACGTTCAGCCAGCAGGGCCTGTTCGTGGTGGGGGGCGCCCTGGCCGACCGGTGGGGGGCGAGACCGGTGATCCTGACGGGCTGCGCTCTGCGCGTCGCGGGGTTCGTGCTCCTCGGCGTCGCGACGGCGCTGCCCGGCGTGCTGGCCGGGGCGCTGCTCACCGGCTTCGCGGCCGCCCTGTTCTCCCCGGCCGTCGAGTCGTCGCTGGCCCGCGAGGCCGGCGAACAGGAGGAGGTCGGCGGGGTGGCGCGGGCGGACGTCTTCGCGATGTTCGCCGTCTCCGGGCAGGTCGGGTCCGTGGTCGGGCCCCTGGTCGGCACCGCGCTGCTGCTCGTCGACTTCCGGCTGGCCTGCCTGGTCGCCGCCGGGGCGTTCGTGCTGATCCTGGCCGCGCACGCGGCGTGGCTGCCGCGCCGGCCCGCCCCGCACGCCGGCGAACCGCTCCTCGCCGGCTGGGCGGAGGTGCTGGCCAACCGGCGCTTCCTCGCCTTCGCCGCGGGCTACTCGGGCCACCTGCTCTGCTACAACCAGCTCTACCTGGCCCTGCCCGCCGAGCTCACCCGCGCGACCGGGGGGCAGGCGGCGTTGGGCTGGCTGTTCGTGCTGGCCTCGGTGATGGTGATCGTCGGGCAGCTCCCCGTCACCCGATGGGCGCGGCGGCGCGGCGGGCTCCGGCCGCTGGTCCTCGGGTTCGTGCTCATGGCGGCCGCGTTCGCGCTGGTGGCGGTCGCGGTCGCCGCCCTGCCCCCGGCACTCTGGCCCGCGGTGGCGTTCGTCGTGCTGCTCACCGCGGGCCAGATGCTCGCCGTCCCCCTCGCGCAGGACCTCGTGCCCCGGCTGGCCGGGGAGCGCCGGCTCGGCGCCCACTTCGGCGTGCTGTCCTCGGCGGGCGGGCTCGCGGTGCTCGTCGGCAGCACGGGCGCCGGCGCGCTGCTCGACCCCGCCGTCGCCCCTCCCGTGGTCGCCTGGGCGGTGCTGGCCGCGGTACCGCTGCTCAGCGCGTTGGTGATCGGCCGGCTGGCCCGGCGCGGGGTGCTGGACTGAGGCTCACCGGTACCCGGTGGTGTCGGCCGGCTTGCCCGCGTCCTGCACCTCCACCACGTAGCGCCAGGCATCGGGGCGTGAGCCGTCGAGATCGTCGACGCCGTAGACCTGCGCGAGCTCCCCGCTCGAGGTCGAGCGCCCGGTCCAGCGCGCCCGGTCCGGGTCCGCGGCGAGCGCCGCGATCCCCCGCCCGACGAACCGCGGCGTCTCCGAGATGGCGAAGTGCGGCACCGTGGTCAGCGCGTCCCGCCACGTCTCCTCGGTCACGCCGTAGTGGTCGAGCATCGCCTCCGACCGCAGCCAGCCGGGGGTGACGGCCACGGCCGTGCCGCCGTGCTCGCGCAGCTCGTGCGCCCAGCTGCGGGCCAACCGGATCGGCGCGACCTTGGCCAGGTCGTAGTAGACGGTCAGCCGGTAGTTCTCGGCGTTGTACTCGGCGGTGCCGTCCGTGACCTCGACGGCCAGCCCGCCCGGCTCGCGGACCAGGAGCGGGAAGGCGTACCGGGCCGTCACGAGATGGGTGTCGATCGCGAGCCGCAGCAGGTGCAGGCCGTCGCCGAGCGAGTGCTCCCAGACGGGCCGGAACCACTCGGTGAGCGGGTCGCCGCCGAAGATGTCGTTGACCACCACGTCGAGCCGGCCCTGCTCGGCGTCGATCCGCGCACACAGCTCCTCCACCTGCGCCGGGTCGAGGTGGTCGACGACGGCCGGGACGACCCGCCCCGGCAGGCCCGCCGCCAGCTCCGCGGTCTCCTCGATCGTCTCGGCCCGGCCGTACTCCGACGGCCTGCCGCGCGTGCTGCGCCCGGTCGCGTAGACCGTGGCCCCGGCGGCCGCGAGCTCGAGCGCGATCCCCCGACCCGCTCCCCGGGTCGCCCCGGCGACCAGCGCGATCCGCCCCTGCAGTGGTGCCCCGTCGATCATGCCGACCACGGTGCCGGGCAACCCTGACAGGTGCCGTCAGGGTCAGGGTGTCCCGCCGAGGTCGAGGGTCCGCCGGCCGGCGGCGACCACCCCGCCGAGGACGTCGGCCAGGACCTCGAACCGCTCCTCGGCCGACCGGGCCACGACGCAGGCGTGACCGGTCACGCCGCCCCTCCGCCGCCGTCGACGGGGAAGCCCAGCCGGACCGTCGTGCCCAGGGTCGAGTGGAGGACGGTGACCTGCGCGAGCTCGGCGGCGACCCGGAGGCCGCCGCCGGTGTCCGTGCCCGGCGACGCCCACGGCAGCCCGCCGTTCGCGTCGATCCGGATCCGCACCGCGTCGTGGCCGGAGCACCACCGGACGCGCACCGGTCCGGCGTCCCGGTCCAGGGCCTGCCCGACGACCTCGTCCACCGCGATCATCAACCCCGCCTCCCGGTCGGGCGCGAACCCGCGCTCCCGGGCCAGCCGGCCGAGCTCGTGGCGCAGACCGGCGAGCTGGAACACCCCGGCGATCTCGACGTCCAGGGCGGCCGGACGCCGCCCACCCAGCCGTTCACGCACCACCCGCATCCCGCACCACCTCGTCCCGGCCCGCACCCTCGCTCGGCCGCGGCCGACGGCCGCGCCCTGATGGCCCGCCCTGATCGCCGCGGCATGCCCCCGGCGGGGCCGGCCAAACCCGCTGCGGCCCACGGGCCGCCGCCGCCCGGCGCGTGGCGAGGCGAATCCCGTACCGGTGGTTTGGCGCCGCTCCGCCCGGGCAACCGGCCGGCACCCTCGCTCCCGAAGGACGAGGCCTCCCGTCGTTGGGCAGGCAGCGGCGGATCCGGGCGTCCACGTCCGGCCTCACCTCCGGCGCACGCCGGAACCACCCCCCGTGAACGGCAGGAGGCTGCGCACGGTGACCGTCCCCAGCGACTACGCCCGGCACGTGCCGACCCTCGCGGAGTACGCCGGGCTGCCCTGCGACGATCCGCGCCGGGCGGGCCTGCGGTCCGCGCTGATCCTCGCGTTCCTGCCGGTCGTGCAGCACATCGCGCGGCGCTACGGCGACGACGCCGCCCGTGAGGACCTCACGCAGGCGGGCGTGATCGGGCTGATCCACGCGATCGACCACTGGGATCCCGACGCGGCCCGCGGCGACGCGCTCGGCTACGTCGTCCCGTGCGTGCGCGGGGAGATCCTGCGGCACCTGCGGGACCGCACGTGGTCGGTGCGGGTGTCGCGGCCGGTGAAGGAGCTGGTGGTGGCGATCGACAAGGCCACCGGGCCGCTCACCCAGCGGCTGGGCCGGGCGCCGCGGCCCAGCGAGCTCGCCGAGCACCTGGGGGTCGACGTCGAGGAGGTGATCGACGCGATCACCGTGCGCGCCGAGCGGCACAGCGCCAGCCTCGACATGTCCACCGAGCCCGGCGAGCCGCCCCTCGCGGAGCGGCTCGGCGACGCGGACGCAGACCTGGACGGGGTGGAGTTCCGGCGCAGCGTGTGGCCGCTGCTGGCCGCGCTTCCCGAGCGGGAGCGGCGGATCGTGCTGCTGCGCTTCTTCGGCAACAAGACCCAGTCCGAGATCGGCGAGGTGGTCGGGCTGTCGCAGATGCACGTCTCCCGGCTGCTCGGCCGCGCCCTCGCGACGCTGCGGCACGGGCTGACGGCGTGAGTCCCGCTCCCCGCGCGGCGCCCGGTGCGCGAGGATCCCGAGGTGACCTGGACCTCCCCCGCGCCGGCGCCGCCCGCCGGGCCGCTCTCCGACGGGCCGCTGACCGGTGACGAGCGCGCGATCCTCGAGGGCTACCTCGCCCACCAGCGGGTGACGCTGCTGCGCATCTGCGCCGGGCTGACCGCCGAGCAGCTCGCGGCGCGCCCGGTGTCGCCGTCGACGCTGTCGTTGCTCGGGCTCGTCCGGCATCTCGCCAAGGTCGAGCGGGTGTGGCTGCGGCAGCGGGCCGGCGGCGAGGACGTGCCGCCGCTGCACGGCGGCCCGGGCGACGACACCGACTTCCACGCCGCCGACCCCGCCCGCGCGGCGCAGGAGGTCGAGGAGCTGCGGGAGGAGTGGCGGCTCGCCGACGCGGCCGCCGCGGGCGTGCCGCTCGACCACGAGGTCGACTTCCGCGGGCGGGCGATGTCGCTGCGCATGGTCTACCTACACCTGATCGGCGAGTACGCCCGCCACAACGGTCACGCCGATCTCCTGCGGCAGGCGATCGACGGGGTGACCGGCCGCTGAGTGCCGGGGGCGGCCACGGGAGTGGCCGCCTCTCGTCGGCGTCACCCGGTTCGCCCTCCTGACACGCACAGCCCGCTCACAGCCCGTCCACCGACGGCGCCCACGGTCGGCCCGGAACCTGGCCGTCACCGATGCCGAAGGAGCACCGTGAGCAACGACCTGTCCCCCAGCGGGTCCCGCTGGGAACCCTTCTCCTCCCCGCGTCCCGTCCTCGCGCACCCCGACGACCGCCCCGAGCACGCGGACCCCGCCACGCCCGCGTTCGACGACCCCACGGACGTCCGGGCCGCGCCTCCCGTCCACGACATCACCCCGACCACGCACCCGGTCCCGGCGGGACCTCCGGGCGGACGCCGGGCCGTCCGCCGGACCGTCGTGCTGGTCGCCACGACCGCCGGCCTGCTGCTCGCGGGCGGGGCGGGCGGCTACGCGCTCGGGCACGCCACCGCCGGGCCCGGCGACACCGCGGGAATCACCGGCGCGACCGGGGGTTTCGGCGGCGAGCGGCACCGCTTCGACGGGCAGGGCCTCGACGGGCAGGGCCTCGGCGGGCAGGGCCTCGGCGACGGCGGCCCGCAGGGCGGCACCGTCGGCACGCCGGACGCCGCCACCGGACCGCAGACGTGAGCATCACCCTCGAACCTCCCACCGCGCGGCACGGCACCCGGGTCGACACCCGCCCGGCTCGTACCGACGCGGTGATCCGCTCCCTGGCCGGCGTGCTCGCGGCGGCGAGCCTCGTGGTCGTCACCTCCCTCTGGCTCGCCGGCGGCGGGATCCAGGACCTCGGCTCCTGGGCCGACGGCCTGACCTCCCTGGGCCGCTGGACCGGGCTGCTCGCCTCGGACCTGCTGCTGGTCCAGGTGCTGCTCATGGCGCGCATCCCGCCGCTGGAACGCGCCGTCGGGCAGGACCGGCTCGCCCGCGCGCACCGGCTCGCCGGCTTCACCTCGTTCACGCTGATGCTGGCGCATCTCGTGCTGATCACCTGGGGCTACGCCGCCGGCCGGATCACCGCCGTGCCGGGCACGTTCTGGGACCTGACCGTCGACTACCCGGGCATGCTGCTGGCCCTGGCCGGCACCGTCGGCCTCGTTCTCGTCGTGGTGACGAGTGTGCGGGCGGCCCGCAGCCGGCTGCGCCACGAGTCCTGGCACCTGCTGCACCTGTACGCCTACCTCGGTGTCGGGCTCGCCCTGCCGCACCAGCTGTGGACCGGCCAGGAGTTCCTCTCCTCGACGGCCGCGGCGGTCTTCTGGTGGACCCTGTGGGCCGCCGCGGCGGCGGCCGTGCTGATCTGGCGCGTCGGGCTGCCCGTCGTCCGCTCGCTCCGGCACGACCTGCGGGTGACCTCGGTGGTCCCCGAGGCGCCGGACGTCGTGTCGGTGTACCTGACCGGCCGGCACATGGACCGTCTCCCGGTCGCCGCCGGGCAGTTCCTGACCTGGCGTTTCCTCACCGGTCCGGGCTGGACCCGGGCCCACCCGTACTCGCTCTCCGCCGCGCCGGACGGGCGCAGCCTGCGCCTCACGGTCAAGGCCCTGGGCGACGGCAGCCGGCTCGTCCGCAGCCTGCGGCCCGGCACCCGGGCGCTGGTCGAGGGTCCGTACGGCCGGCTCACCGCCCGACCCCGCACCCGCGACCGCATCGCGCTCATCGGCGCCGGTGTCGGCGTCGCGCCGCTGCGCGCCCTGGCCGAGGCGCTGCCCTACGCCCCGGGCGACGCCGTGCTGCTGCAGCGCGATACCGGCGCGCCGCTGTTCGCCGCGGAGTTCGACGTCCTCGCCCGGGAGCGGGGCCTGCGGGTGCACTGGCTGCCCGGCCCGCGTCGCGCGCCCGACTCCTGGCTCGGTGACGGCGCCGGGCCGGCCGACGACCTGACCGTCCTGCTCGGCCTGATCCCCGACGTCGCCCGGCGCGACGTGTACCTCTGCGGCCCCGAGGCCTGGTCCGCCTCGGTCCGCCGGACCCTGGCCGCGGCCCGGGTGCCGGAGAACCGCGTCCACCACGAGAGCTTCGGATGGTGATCCCGTGCGCCGCATCCTGACCTGGTTCCTCGGCACCGTCGTCGTGGTCGTGCTGCTGTTCGGCTACAGGACCTCCACCGGTGCCTCGGCCACGCCGACCACGGACACCGTCGTCGCCGCGCCGGGCGCCGGCACCGGCTCCACCGTCACCGGCTCCGTCGCGCAGACCCGCTGGGGCCCCGTCCAGGTGACGATCACCGTGGCCGACGGGAGGATCACGGACGTCGCCGTGCCGCAGTACCCCGACGGCAACGGCAAGGACCAGCAGATCAACGCCTCTGCCCTGCCCGTCCTCACGCAGGAGACGATCAGCGCGCAGAGCGCGGACATCGACATGGTCAGCGGGGCCACGGTGACCTCCGAGGGCTACGTCCGGTCCCTCCAGAGCGCCCTCGACCAGGCGGGCCTCGCATGAGCGCACCCGCCCTGCCCACCGCCGCACCCCGGCCGGTCCGGTATGTCGACCACGTCATGGGGATGCCGGTCAGCCTCGCCCTGCGCGGCCGGCACACCGTCGACGTCCGGGCCCGCGACGCCTGGGCCGGCGCGCTCGCCGTCCTCCGCGAAGCCGACCGGGTCTTCAGCACCTACCGCACCGACTCGGTCGTCTCCCGGCTGGACCGCGACGAGCTCGCCCCGGAGGACTGCCCGCCCGAGGTCGCGGAGGTGCTGGCGATCGGCGAGGCGGCCCGCCGGGACTCCGCCGGCGCGTTCGACGTCCGGCGGGAGGGCCGCCTCGACCCGTCCGGCGTGGTCAAGGGCTGGGCCGTGGAGCGGGCGGCCGCGGCCCTGGTCGCGCTGGCCGACACCGACTTCTGCCTCTCCGCGGGCGGCGACCTGACCTGCCGCACGCTCCACCCCGACGACGCGCCGTGGCGGATCGGGATCGAGGACCCGCGCGACCCGCGGCGGCTGGTCGCGGCGGTCCCGGTCCGCACCGGCGCCGTCGCGACCTCGGGCGCGGCCCACCGCGGCGCCCACGTGGTGGACGCGCGCACCGGGCGGCCGCCGGCCGGCGTCGGCTCGGTCACCGTGATCGCCCCGTCGCTCACGGTCGCCGACGTCGACGCCACCGCGGCCTATGCCCTCGGTACCGACGCCGCGGCCTGGCTCGCCGCGCGCGGCCGGACCGGGCTGGTCGTCGCGGTCGACGGCACCGCCACCGTCGTCGGCGGCTGAGTCACTCGCCGTGGGTCTGGAGCTGCGCCGCCAGGTTGCGGCGCTCGCGCTGCCGGTGGCCGTAGGCGACCTGCCGGACGGTCTCGTCGTCCTCCAGGCCCGAGCCGACCGCCCCGGCGACGACACCCATGACCGTCGCGAGGACCACGATCCGGACGTAGTCGGACAGCGCGGCGGGATGGCCCAGGGTCCGACCCAGGTACTCCGCCGGAATGATCACCGCCGCGACGATCGAGTTGAGCACCAGCAGGGCCAGCGAGAACAGCCCGGTCCCGGCCGTGAGCGTGAGGACCGTCCCCACGTTGAGCAGCCGGTCCACGCCGAGCTCGTGGGGCCCGCGCTCCCACAGCCGGTGCCCCGCGATCAGCCAGGCCACGAAGATCGCGACGGAGCCGACGAACGCGAGGGCGAGCCGCCAGGCGTCGAGGTTGGTGGCGAGCTGCCAGAGGTTCGAGTAGAGCAGCCCGAAGGCCGAGCCCGCGGCGGCGCCGGCGAGGGCGGCGCCGAGCCCGACCGTCAGGCGCCACGGCCGGTTGGTGCGGACCATCCCGGCGAGCAGCCGCAGCGTGCCGCGCCGGGTCAGCACGGTCTCGTCGGGGTCCTCCGCCTCCGTACCGGGTTCGTGGAGCAGGGCCGCCCGGCGCGTGGGACGGCGCGCCGCCGGGGCGGCGTCGATCCCGAGCAGCCGCCCCACCAGGTCGACGACGGCGTCCCGGGCCCGCGGCAGCAGCCGCACCCCGCCGAGGGCGGGCACGGACACGACCGCGACGCGGTCCTGCTCCCCGACCTGCGCGACGACCGGGACGCCGCTGGACTTGGCCGGCACGTCCGTCAGGCACACCGCGACGTCCCACCGGGTGCGGCGGACCCGCTCGCGTGCGCGGTCGAGGGCGCGCTCCCCGCGGTCGTTCGCCTCGAACGGCTCGACCACGGTCTCGACCCGCCAGGTGCGCGGCGCGTCCAGTCGCGCGGCGAGGACCTGCGGCAGGCCCTCGGCGAGGCGGGCGGCCAGCTCACCGGGCAGGTTCGGGTCGGCCAGCAGGCCGACGACGGTGACGGGCCGGGCGTCGGGATCGGGGATGGGCTCGTCCGGCATACGGAAGGGCTACCCGGCCACCCGGCCCGTTGCACGCCCCGTTCACCGGGCGAGCAGGGGCAGCCCGACCAGCGCGCCGAGCACGGCGACCCCGACGAGCAGCCAGGCGACGTAGTCGCCGATGTGGCCGGAGTGCAGGGCCCGCAGCCGCGCGACGGCGGCCGTGAGGGGCCGCACCGCCGGACCCGACGCCGGCAGCGGGATCCGGTGGCGGAACAGCGCGGCGGCCGCGAGCAGCACCGCGAGCAGCGCCGAGACGATCCCGAGCACCACCCCGGAGGTCGTCCAGCCGGAGGGGTGGGACGGCGGTGCCGGGTGGGCGGGGACGCCGAGCGCGGCGCCGAGATAACCCGCTCGGTCCAGGAAGTGGTCGGCGGCCCCGGCGAAGGCCTGCGGTACCGCCGGCAGCACGCCGAGCAGGAGCCCGCCCGCGAGCAGCGCGACGATCGGCCCGAGCATCGTCAGCGGTGCCCGCGTCAGCAGGCCCCCCACCTCGGCCTCCTCGCGGCCGCTCGTGTCCTCCTCCCCGGTTCGCTTGTCCGGCGCGGCGCCCGCGCCGAAGTAGATGCGGCACGCGGCCCGGAGCACCGCCGCGCCCGTCACGGCGGACACGAGCACGAACAGCGCGGGGGCCCACGGCACCCCGGTCTCGGCGACCGCCTCCTCGGCGACGGTCTTGCCGAGCCCGACCCCGAAGGGCGGCAGACCGGCGAGGGCCAGCCCGGCCAGCAGCATCAGCCACGGCAGCACCCGGGCGCGGCGGCCCCGGCCGTGCAGGTCGATCTCGTCGACGCTGCCGTAGCGGTCGAGGATCACCCCGGCGATCAGGAAGAGCGACGCCTTGACCCCGGCGTGGCCGACCATGTAGAGCGCGGCCCCGGAGGTGCCCGCCGGGCCGAGGGTGCCGAGCGCGATCGCGAACAGCCCGACGTGCGCGATCGTCGAGTACGCCAGCAGGCGCTTGAGGTGGCGCTGCAGGAAGCACAGCAGGGCCCCGAGCAGCGCGGTGGCCGTGCCCAGCACCAGGAAGGTCCGGTGCAGGTCCGCCGCCGGCAGCACCGGCCCGAATACCACGGTCGTCACCCGGAACACCCCGTAGAGCCCCAGCTCGACCATGATCCCGGAGAACAGGACGCACACCGGCGTGGGCGCGACGGCGTGGGCGTCGTCGAGCCAGAAGTGGAAGGGGACGAGCGCGGCCTTCACGCAGAACCCGGTCAGGACGAGCACGAACCCGCCGACGACCAGGGCCGACGGCGACCTGCCCGCCAGCGCGACCGCGAGCGGGGCCAGGCCGAGCTGCCCGGTCGCCGCGTACAGCACCCCGATGCCGGTGAGTGTGAGGTACGCTCCGAAGGAGTTCACGACGCCGAAGGCGAGCGCCCCCTGCACCGCGGTCGGGTCCTCGACCTTGAACCCGGTCAGCGCGTAGGCGACCGCGCCCATGAGCTCGAAGAACACGAACATGTCGAACAGGTCGCCGCTGAGCACGAACCCCGTCGTGCCGGCCAGGAAGAGCAGGACGAGGGCCTGGAAGTGCGCGCGGGCGGAGTCGAGGTAGCGCCAGGTGTAGACCAGGGCGGCGACCGTGAGGGCCGCCGCGATCACGGCCGCCCCGGCCGCGAGCGGGTCGGCCACCAGGGCGATGCCGAGCGCGGGGCCACCGGGGCCCCAGCCCCCGATCCAGGTCGCGAGGTGTCCCGCCGGATCCCCCGCAGTGCGCACGAGCAGCAGCACGTCGAGGGCCAGGACCACGGCGGCGACCGCGACCGCGGTCCCGTCGGCCAGGGGGCGGGGCACCCACCGCCCGACCGAGAGGAGCAGGCACGCCCCGACGACCGGGACACCGACCGCGAGCGGGGCCAGCGCGGACACGGGGTCGGACGGCGCCATGGTCAACCCCGCAGCGAGGTCAGCTCGTCGGGATCGAGCGTGCCGTGCCGCTTCGCCACCTGGACGGCCAGCGCGAGCAGCAGCGCGGTCACGGTGGCCGCGACGACGACGTCGGTCAGCGTCATGGCGTGCACCACCGGATCGACGACGGGGCTGCGGGCCGCGACGTCCGGCGGGGTGGTGCCGTCGAACACCGGAGGGGACGCTCCCGACTGGTAACCGATCGCGATGAGCAGCACGTACGTCCCGGACTGGGCGATCGACAGGCACACCACCGCGTGCACCAGGTTCCGGCTGCGCGCGATGCCGAAGGCGCCGGCGAGCAACAGCCAGGCCGCGACGAGGTAGGCGTACACGTGCAGGAGGCTCACCGGCGCTCCACCCGCAGCGCCTGGTCGAGAAAGTGGCCGAGCAGCACGACCACCCCGGAGGCCACCTCCAGGCCGACGGCCACGTTCAGCAGCGACACGATGCCGCCGGACGCCAGGGACCCGAACGTGCCGAGGGGCAGCACGTTCGCGAGGAAGGAGCCGGCGGCCACGAGCCCGGCGAGGCCGACCGCGACGAAGGCCGTGGTCCCGACCGCCTCCCCCACCTCGAACGGCGAGAAGGTCCGCAGCCGCTCCAGCGCCCGGAACCCGCCGGCCAGGTAGAGCAGGTGCAGCCCGGTGCCGAGCACCACGCCGCCCTGGAACCCGCCGCCCGGGGTGAGGTGCCCGTGGGCGACGAGGTCGAGGCCGAGCACCAGGGTGACCGGCAGCAGCAGGTACCCGACCAGCCGGACCGCCTGCAGCGGCGGTCCGCCCTCGGGCACCTCCGTCCGTTCGCGCTCCTCGCGGCCGGGCCGCAGCAGCACCGCCGCGCCGACGACCGATCCGAGCAGGATCGTCTCCTCCCCGAGGGTGTCCAGGGCGCGCAGGTCGTAGTTGACACCGGACACGACGTTGGCGGTGCCGTGGGCGAGCGCGGCGGCCACGGCCGCGTCCCGGTAGGGGTGGAAGGTGTTGCCGAAGGGCGGCATGCCGACGACCGTGACCACCAGGAGCACGCCGACGGCCGCCGCCGCGACGGCGAAGACGACCAGGCGGGCGCGGCGGGTCATCGATGCCGCCGCGCCCGGCGCAGGGCCAGCATCACCATCAGGGGGACGACGGCGGCGCCGACGGTGATCTGGGCGAGCGCCACGTCGGGGCCTGGAGCACGAAGAACAGCACGGCGAGCGCCAGCCCGAACACCGACAGGGTCACCGCCTGGCGGGCGGGGTCCATGGTCACCACCACCGCGGCACCGGACACGGCGACGAGCGTCAGGGCGACCAGCACGGTCGCCAGTGCCACGCCACTCATCGGTCCCCCTCCGCGCCGGCCCCGGCGGTCCGCGCCAGCAGGCGGCCGGTGGCGCTGCCCAGCACCGGCCCCGTGAGGGCGAGCAGGCACACGGTGACGAGGATCTGGGCGGTCGACGTCGTCCAGCCGTTCGAGATCGCCAGGCCGAGGCCGACGAGCGGGCCGCCGACGGAGGTCACCGGTGTGATCAGGTGCAGCCGGACCAGGACGTCCCGCGTGAGGAGCGCCCGCACGGCGGCGAGCACCACGACCAGCACCCCGGCCCCGGTCGACACCGCCGAGACCACCTGCGTCACGTTCACGGGTCCTGCCGGAGCAGCCGGGTGAAGACCAGCGTCCCGGCGAAGGAGAGCACCACCAGCACCAGCGGCACGACGAGCAGCGAGGACTGCCCGCCCGCCTGGGCGAGCACGAGCAGCAGCAACGTCGTCACCGCGGCGACCAGCTCGAGCCCGACCAGCCGTTCCACGGGGCCGCCCCGCATGCCGAGCCAGGCCGCGGGGAGGAGCCCGCCGGCGAGCAGCGCCAGCCCGGCGACGTACCAGACGATCACGACCGCACCACCTCCGACGCGTCCGGGCGGCCGCTGCCGAGCGCGTGCACGACGAGCGCGCGCCGGCCCCGCTCGTCGAGCACCACGCTGCCCGGCGTCGCGGCGACCGCGATCGTCGCGAGCGCGCGATACGTCTCCTGGGCGGCGGGGTCCCGGCCGCCGCCGACCTCGGGAAGCACCACCTCCCGCACTCGGGGGTGGTCGGTCCGGCCCAGGAGCACGCGGACGGTGTCGGTCACCGCGCCGACCACCACCGCGGGCAGCCGGCGCAGCGCCGCCGGGTGCACCCGCCAGCGCGAGCGGAGCGCCCGCCGGGCGAGCAGGGCGACGACCGCGCAGGGCACCGCGCACACCGCGCCGACGACGAGATCGGGCGTGGTCACGGTGGACACGGTCGCGACCCAGACACCGGTGAGCACCGCCCACCACACGAGCACCTCGACGATCCGGAGCATGCCGGGCTGTACCCGACCCGCTCCGCCCGACACGTCGGGGTTCGTGCGACCGCCGAGGATCACCCGATGTCGACCAGCACCTTCCCCGTGGTCCCGGACTCGACGGCCTCGTGGGCGGCCGCGATGTCGTCGAGCGCGAAGCGGTGCACCGGCAGCGGGCTCAACGCCCCCTCCGCCACCGCGACCGTGAGCTCGCGCGCGGCGGCGGCCAGCTCCGCCCGCGGCACGCCGTAGAGCAGCACGAACCGCAGCGCGGCGTTGGCCGTCATCAGCCGGCGCACCGGGATCGTGGGATCCTGGGGGGCGGCGGCGTAGGTGACGACGGTGCCGCCGTTCGCCAGCAACGCCAGGTCGAGGTCGAGGTTCGCGCCGAGCGCCACCTCGACCACCCGGTCCACCTGCGGGACCAGCGCACGGATCTGCTGCTCCGCGTCGGGTTCCCGGTAGTTGACGACGAGATCGGCGCCGGCCTGCTTCGCCAGCTCCGCCTTCTCCGGGCCGGAGACCGTCGTGACGACCGTGGCGCCGGCCCAGCCGCCGATCTCGACCGCGAAGTGGCCGACGGCGCCCGCACCGCCCGCGACCAGCACGTTCGTGCCGTGCGGGGAGCCGCCGGCGAACAGGCAGTGGTACGCGGTCATGGCCGGCACCCCGAGACACGCGCCGAGCTCGTCCGACGCCGACTCGGGAAGCGGGACGGCCTGCTCCTGCGGCACCACGCAGCACTCGGCCGCCGTGCCCCACTCCGCCAGCGGGGCCCCGCCCGGGCCGCCCGGGGAGGCGAGCCAGAGCCACACCCGCTGCCCGACGCGGCCCGGGTCCACGCCGTCGCCGACGGCGTCGATCTCCCCGACGCCGTCCTGGTGCGGGATCCGGACTCCGTCGAAGGGCCGGGCGGTCGTGCCGTCCCGGGTCTTCACGTCCGTCGGGTTGACCGCCGACAGCCGGACCCGGACGCGGACCTGCCCCGGCCCGGGCCCGGGGGTGTCGACCTCGCCGACCCGCAGGACCTCCCGCGCAGGGCCGGTGCGGTCGTAGAACGCTGCTCTCATGACGCTGCCCTCATGGGACAGGCCTACCCTGCCGGCGGCGTCGGCACCACGTTCAGGCCTTCGTCCGCCCGGCCGTGCCGGCGGGGACCCGCCCACCGGGCAGGACGGCGTGCACCGCGTCGCCGCTCTCGACCAGCACCGCGCCGAGCTCGCGCAGCACCGCGACGGCGGCCGCGTTGTCCGCGGTCGTCTCGGCGACGACGGGCCGGCCTCCCGCTCGGGCGACCAGCTCGCGGACGGCGGCGCGCCCGATCCCGCGACCGCGCGCGCCACGGGCGAGCCAGAGGCCGACCTCCAGCCCGTCGGCGACCGGTTCGAGGCGGCCCGCCCCGACGACCGTGTCGCCGTCGAGGACCGCCCAGGTGCGCTCCACCGGCGCGACCGCGCCGACCGAGCGGCTGCGGTGGAAGGTGAGGAAGGCGGCGCGCGCGGCGTCGGTCCAGCCCGGGGCACCGACCACCGGCGGCATCACCTCGCCCGGCTCGGCACCCGCGACGGCGGCGTCGAGCAGGGCGACGAGCAACGGCTCGTCGAGGGCGCGCAGCGTGACGGTCACGGCGGCGAGTCTGGTGGGTGGGCGCCGCGGGGTCGACCCAATTCGCGGTGAACAACCCGTGCCGGCGCCCCGACCGGCGGGGACGTCGGGACGCCGTGAGCGCGGCCACCGCGGGTGGGAGCAGTCTGGCGCGGTGAGCACCGCGGCCGGCGCCCTGCCCGACCTCGTCCGGGAGCGCCCTCCCGGGCCGGGCGGGTGCCGGCTCGTCACCGTCGACGGCTGGTCCGGCTCGGGCAAGAGCGTGCTCGCCGGGCGACTCGGCCGGGCTCTCGACGCCCCGGTGCTCTCGATCGAGGAGCTCTACCCCGGCTGGGAGGGGCTCGCCGCCGCGATCCCGCTGGCCCGCGAGTGGGTCGCCGAGCCGCTCTTCCACGGCCGCGCCGCGCTGGTGGCCGTGGGTCTGGGAGCGCGACGAGCGCTCGTCGCACCCGCGGACCCAGCCCTGCGTGCCCGTCGTGCTGCTGGAGGGCTGCGGTTCCGGCGCGGCGGCACTGCGGCCCTTCACGAGCACGGCGATCCGGGTGGACTGCCCGCCGGCGGAACGGGAGCGCCGGCTGCGCGCCCGCGCCGACTGGCCGGGCTACGCCCCGCACCGCGCCCGCTTCCTCGCCCAGGAGCGCCGGTACTTCGCCACCGCCCCGGAACCCGACCTCGTCGTGCGGGGCTGAGAACGGCCGTCGTCCCGGACCCCCCGATCCGGGACGACGGCTCCCCCCTCGGCGGCGGTCCCCCACCGCCGTGCTCGGGCTACACCGTGGCGCGGCGCAGGAACAGGTAGGCGGCGCCTGCCGCGAGGGCGGCGACGATCGCCGGGTAGCCGGCGAACAGGACCACGGTGGGCGTCCCGGTGAAGAACCGACCCACGGCCGGCCAGGCCTGCTGCCAGGTGACCAGCACCGCGGCGAGCCCCCCGAGCAGCAGCAGGCCGAGGGACGCGACCCACATCCCGAGCTGGCCGAACCGCTTGTGGACCGTGCCGGCCAGGATGCTCACGAAGGAGAACATCAGGAAGGGCACGGTGTAGACCAGCCACTGCAGCAGCCAGTTCTCCTGCACCAGGAACGGCACCCCGAAGAAGTGCAGCCCCATCCCCCAGCCGCCGGTGAGCTCCTCGAGGCCGAGCAGCAGGGTCAGCAGCAGGCCCTGCACCAGCGACTGCGCCACCACGAACAGCGCCGTGCCGGTGAAGAAGTCCCGCCGGGTCACCGAGAGCCCGAGGGCGAACGGGAAGACCTGGGTCATCGTGACCAGGTGGGCCACGACCACGAAGATGTAGATCGACAGCAGCCCGCCCGTGACCTTCGGCTCGCCCGCCGGCGGGTCCGGCACCAGCGCGAAGATCACGAGGTTGACCGCGAAGGCGAGGAAGAGGATCAGCCAGGGCATGCCCAGCTGCACCGGCAGGTTCACCAGCTGCATCCGGGCGACGGCGAGCGGGCGGCGGCGCCGACCCGGCGTGTCGAGGGCGGACGGGGCCGAGCCGGGTGCGCGGGCGGTCGGGACGGTCATCGCGCGGCCACCTCCCGGCCGTCGTGGTTCTCGCGGCGGGGCTCCGTCGCGAGCCGGGTCGTGCGGACCACGAGCTGCTGCAGCGAGACGGGCTCGAACTCCAGCCCCTCGGACCGCAGCCGGGTGTCCGGGTCGGCGCCCTCGAGCGTCACCCGCAGGAAGCCCCCCAGCTCCTCGCGGTGCAGCTCGGTGTGGCCGGCGGCGAAGGCCTTCACCGCGGCCGCCGGCCCGGTGACCGTGACGGCCCGCCCGCGCAGCACGTCGGCGTCCTCGTCCATGAGGATCCGGCCCCTGTCGATGACGACGACGTGCTCGATCAGGTCCGAGACCTCGTCGATCAGATGCGTGCTCAGCACGATCGTGCGTGGGTGCTCGGCGTAGTCGGCGAGCAGCCGGTCGTAGAACAGCTGGCGCGCGACCGCGTCGAGGCCCAGGTAGGGCTCGTCGAAGAAGGTCAGCGGGGCCCGCGAGGCGAGCCCGATGATCACCCCGACGGCCGAGAGCTGGCCGCGCGAGAGCTTCTTGATCCCCTGCTTCGGCCGCAGGTGGAACTCGTCGACCAGCGAGGCGGCGAAGCCGGCGTCCCAGTTCGGGTAGAGGAACGACGCCGTGCTCAGCGCGTCGCGCACCCGGAAGTTGTCCGGGTACTTCTGCGCCTCGCGGATGAAGCAGACCCGGTCGAGCACGACCGGGTTCTCGTAGGGGTGCAGGCCGAAGACCTCGACCTCGCCCGCCGTCGCGAACCCCTGCCCCGTCAGGATCTGCATGACGGTGGTCTTGCCGGCACCGTTGCGGCCGAGCAGGCCGTGCACGGTGTTCTCCCTGAGCTCGAGACTCACGTCGTCGAGCGCGGTGAAGCTGCCGTAGCGCTTCACGACCCCGCGCATCCGTACCGCGGTCATTCGTCGTCCCCCCAGACGTCGATCATCTTCTTGATCTGCTCGGCGTCCATGCCGAGCCTTCGGGCCTCCGCCAGCAGCGGCGCGACGTACTGCTTCGCGAACTCCTCGCGGCGCCGCTCCAGCAGCCGGGTACGCGCGCCGGTGCTGACGAACATCCCGATCCCCCTCCGCTTGTACAGCACCCCGTCGGCGACGAGCTGGTTCACGCCCTTCGCCGCCGTCGCCGGGTTGATCCGGTGGAACGCGGCCAGCTCGTTGGTCGACGGGACCTGGCCCTCCTCCGGCAGCGAACCGTCGATGACCGACGCCTCGATCTGCTCCGCGATCTGCAGGAAGAGGGGACGCCCGTCGTCCTTCACGGCGACCGCCCCACCCGGTCCCAGTCCATTGGTTCGTTACTCATGTAGGTAACCATGCAGCCAGTGCAGTACTGGTGTCAAGGGCAGCAGGGACGGCGGGGACGCGGCACCTCGACCCGGGTGCCGGCGCCCGGGTTCCTCGTCGGGAAGGCGGAACCGGATCCGGTCGACGTGCTCGGAGATCGGGGTCGATCTGTCACACCCGCGCCGACCTCGCGCCCCCGTCGCGCCGACCCCGCACCCGGCGGCGGTGGTCGCGGGTCACCTGCCGGCGACGGGCCGGGTCACAGCTCGGCCCGGCGCGTCGCGAGGGTCTCGGCGACCTGCGCGAGCTTGACGTTCAGGCTCTGCGAGGTGCGTCGCAGGATGTCGAAGGCCTCCTCCGCGGAGATGCCGCGGCGCTCCATGAGGATGCCCTTCGCCTGGCCGATGACGTCCCGGCTCTGCAGCGCCTGGCGCAGCTGCGCGGTCTCCAGGTCGGCCGCCGCGCACGCCCGGGTGGCGGCCAGCGCGGTCGACGCGTGGGCGGCGAGCACCAGTGCCACGTCCCGCTCGGCCGCACTGATCCCGCCGACCCGGCGCGAGTACAGGTTGAGCGCACCCATCCGCGGGGCGTCGCCGTCGGGGAACAGGCCGACGGCGAGCACACAGCGGACGCCGAGCTCCACCGCGGCCGGGCCGAACCGGGGGAACTGCTCCGCGGCGGCCAGGTCGGCCTCGTGGACCGCGCCCCCTCCCCGGCGGCGGGTGGCGGCGACGCACGGGCCCTCGTCGAGCCGGTACTGCAGCTCGTCCAGGCGGGAGGCCAGCAGGTCCGTCTCGACCGGCGTGCGGAAGCCGTCGTCCGGGTCCCGGACGGTCACGCTCACCAGGTCGGCCCCGGGCACGACGGCCTTGGCCGCCCGCACGACCCGCTCCAGGACGTCCGCGACCGTGGTCGCCTCGAGCAGGGCCGAGGCGAGCGCGACGAACTCGAGGGCGAGCGGGCCCGCGCCCTGCTCCGCGGGGGTGGCGAAGCGCCGCCGGTCCTCCGCCCAGTCCTGCTCCGTGGTCACCCGTCACCTCCGCGTCCGGAGCAGCGATCGTGTCCCGAAGTGCCCGCGGAGGCAACCTCACCGCGCCCGGTGTGCCCCACCTCGCCGTCGCCCGCCGCGGCTGCGCAGCCGCCGCACCACCAGCCAGACGACACCCAGGGCGACCAGGACCAGCATGGCCTTGGACACCGGCGCGAGAAAGCCCTCGACCTGCTCCCAGTTCTCCCCCAGCAGCCAGCCGAGGCCGAGGAACACGGCGTTCCAGATCCCGCTGCCGATGGCCGTGAGGAGGGTGAACCGCCACAGCGGCATGCGGGCGAGGCCGGCCGGGACGGACACCACGCTGCGGATCAGCGGCACGCAGCGGGCCAGCAGCACGACGGGGCCGCCGTACTTCTCGAACAGCGCGTACCCGCGCTCGAGGTCCTTCCGGCTCGACAGGACGAACCAGCGCCGGCCCGCCAGCTCGGAGAGCCTCTCGTAGCCCAGCCACGCGCCGAGCCCGTAGAGCACCAGCGCCCCGAGCACCGAACCCGCGGTCGCGGCCGGCCAGACCCACAGGGCGTCGATCGCACCGACGCGGGCCCGGAAGCCCGCGAGCGGCAGGATCACCTCGGACGGGATCGGGGGGATCACGTTCTCGAGGAAGATCAGGAGCCCCACCCCGGCGGCTCCGAGACGGTCGACGATCGAGAACACCCAGTCGGCCACGTACCCAGGGTGCCCGATTTGCCTGAAAGCACGCTGAGCCCGATGCACGAACGGCACTTCCGCGCTCACCAGGTGTGCGCGGAAGTGCCGTTCGCCGGTGCTCCCGGCCGGGTCGCGACCGGGCCGCGATCAGGCCGCGATCAGGCCGCGATCAGGCCGCGGCGGTCTCCTGGGCCCGTTTGCGCAGGCTCTCGGGGACCTCGAAGCGCGGGCCGTACTTGGCCGCGAACTCGTCCGCCCGCTTCACGAAGCCGGCGACGCCGCCCGGGTAGCCCTCGATGTACTGCATCACGCCGCCGGTCCAGGCCGGGTACCCGATGCCGAAGATCGAGCCGATGTTGGCGTCGGGCACGGTCTCGAGCACGCCCTCGTCGAAGCAGCGCACCGTCTCGAGCGACTCGATCACCAGCATGCGCTCCCCGAGCTCGTGCAGGTCCACGTCGTGGTTCGTGGCGCCGAAGGTCTCCCGCAGGCCCGGCCAGAGCCGGACGCGCCGGCCGTTCTCGTACTCGTAGAACCCGGCGCCGGAGCTCTTCCCCTTGCGCCCGAACTCGTCGACCATCCGGTCCACGATCGCGTCGGCCGGGTGCGGGGTCCAGGTCTGCCCGGCCGCCTCGACCGCCGCCTGGGTCTCCTTGCGGATCTTCTGCGGCAGGGTGAGGGTGAGCTCGTCCATCAGCTGGAGGACGGGCGCGGGGTAGCCGGCCTGGGACGACGCCTGCTCGATCGTCTGCGGGTCGATGCCCTCGGCGAGCATCGAGATGCCCTCGTTGACGAAGGTCCCGATCACGCGGCTGGTGAAGAACCCGCGGGAGTCGTTGACGACGATCGGGGTCTTCCGGATGCCGAGCGTGACGTCGAAGGCCTTGGCCAGGGCGGCGTCCGAGGTCTGCTCGCCCTTGATGATCTCGACCAGCGGCATCTTGTCGACCGGCGAGAAGAAGTGCAGGCCGATGAAGTCCGCCGGGCGGTCGACGCCCCGGGCGAGCTCGGTGATCGGCAGCGTCGAGGTGTTCGAGCAGAGCAGGGCGTCCGGCTCGACGACCTTCATCGCCTCGCGGAAGACCTCCTGCTTGAGCGCCACCGACTCGAAGACGGCCTCGATCACGAGGTCGCAGCCGGCCAGGTCGGCGTAGTCGGCGGTCGGGGTGATCCGGGCGAGCAGGGCCTCGCCCTTCTCCTGCGTGACCTTGCCCCGCTCGACGCCCTTCGCGACCAGGCCCTCGGAGTAGGCCTTCCCCTTCTGCGCGTTCTCCAGCGCGACGTCCTTGAGGACGACCTCCCACCCGGCCTGGGCGCAGACGTAGGCGATGCCCGCGCCCATCATCCCGGCGCCGAGCACGGCGACCTTGCGCGGCGTGTACTTCTCGTACCCGTCCGGGCGGGACCTGCCGCCGTTGATGGCGTTCAGGTCGAAGAAGAACGCCTTGGTCATGTTCTTCGACACCTGGCCGACGACCAGGTCCACGAAGTAGCGGCTCTCGATCCGCAGCGCGGTGTCGAAGTCCACCTGGGCGCCCTCGACGGCCGCCGAGAGGATGTTGCGCGGGGCCGGCATCGGGGCGCCCTTGAGCTGCTTGCGCAGGTTCGCCGGGAAGGCCGGCAGGATCGCGGCGAGCTTCGGGTTCGACGGGGTGCCGCCGGGGATCTTGTAGCCCGGGGTGTCCCAGGGCTGCCTCGCCTCGGGGTTCGCGGCGATCCAGGCCTTGGCCTTCTCGAGCATCTCCTCCTTCGAGGAGGCGAGCTCGTGGACGACCCCCAGCTCCAGCGCCTTCCCCGGCGTGAGTCGCTGGCCCTGCGCGAGCACGTTCATGAACCCGCCCGCGATGCCGAGCAGCCGGGTGATGCGGGTGACGCCGCCGCCCCCGGGCAGCAGGCCCAGCGTGACCTCGGGCAGGCCGAAGACCACGCCCTTCGCGTCGAGCCCGATCCGGTGGTGGCAGGCGAGGCCGATCTCCAGGCCGCCGCCGAGGGCGGTGCCGTTCATCGCAGCGACGACGGGGCGGCCCAGCTTCTCCAGGCGCCGCAGCTGCGCCTTGACCTCGGTGACGTTCTCGAACACGGCCGGACCGTCGTTCGGCCCGGCGGCGATGAGGTCGTCGAGGTTGCCGCCGGCGAAGAAGGTCTTCTTCGCCGAGGTGACCACGACGCCGGTGATCTCGTCCCGCGCGGCCTCGAGCTCGGTGATCACCTCGCCCATCGCCTGCTTGTAGGCGTCGTTCATGGTGTTGGCGCTGGCGTTCGGGTCGTCGAGCGTGACGATCGCGACGCCGTCGGCGTCGGACTCCCAGCGCACGGCCTTCTGGTCGGTCACTGCCGTCGATCCCCTCAGACTCGCTCGATGATGGTCGCGATACCCATGCCGCCGCCGACACACAGCGTGGCGAGGCCGCGCTGCAGGTCCCGGCGCTCCAGCTCGTCGAGCAGGGTGCCGAGGATCATGGCGCCGGTGGCACCCAGCGGGTGGCCCATGGCGATGGCGCCGCCGTTGACGTTGGTCCTGTCGTGCGGGATGTCCATGTCCCGCATGTAGCGCAGGGCCACCGCGGCGAAGGCCTCGTTGATCTCGTACAGGTCGATGTCGTCGACCGTGAGACCGGCCTTGGCGAGGGCCTTGCGGCTGGCCGGGGCGGGCCCGGTCAGCATGATCGTCGGGTCGGCGCCGGAGAGCGCGGTGGCGACGATCCGGGCGCGCGGGGTGATCCCGGCGGCCTTGCCGGCGGCCTCGGTGCCGATCAGGCAGAGCGACGCGCCGTCGACGATGCCGGAGCTGTTGCCGGCGTGGTGCACGTGGTCGATCTTCTCGACCCAGTGGTAGCGCTGGAGCGCGACGGCGTCGAAGCCGCCGTCGGCGCCCATCATCTCGAACGAGGGCTTGAGGCCCGCCAGGCTCTCCAGCGTCGCGCCGCCCCGGACGTGCTCGTCGCGGTCCAGCACGGTCAGCCCGTTGCGGTCCTTCACCGGCACGACCGACCGGGCGAAGTAGCCGTTGGCCCAGGCCTTGGCGGCGCGGGTCTGCGACTCCACCGCGAACGCGTCGACGTCCTCGCGGGAGAAGCCCTCGATCGTCGCGATCAGGTCGGCGCCGATGCCCTGCGGCACGAAGCCGGTCTCGTAGCTGGTGTCCGGGTCCATGGCCCAGGCGCCGCCGTCCGAGCCCATCGGCACGCGGCTCATCGCCTCGACGCCGCCGGCGAGGACCATCTCCTCCATGCCCGAGCGGATCTTCTGCGCGGCGGTGTTCACCGCCTCCAGGCCCGAGGCGCAGAAGCGGTTGAGCTGCACGCCGGCGACGGTGTGCGGCAGGCCGGCCGCGATCGCGGCGGTCTTGGCGATGTCGCCGCCCTGGTCGCCGATCGGGGACACGACGCCGAGCACGACGTCGTCGATCGTGGCGGGGTCCAGCTCGGGGTAGCGGGCGCGGATCTCCTGGATCAGGCCGATCACCAGGGAGACCGGCTTCACCTCGTGCAGCGAACCGGAGGCCTTGCCGCGTCCCCGCGGGGTGCGGATCGCGTCGTAGACGTACGCCTGTGGGATCGATGGGGCGATCTCGCTCATGCGAACCCTCTCGTGAAGAAGTCTGTCCAGCAGCGGCGCGCAGGCGGTGGCGCCGCCCCGCGTCCGATCGTGACAGCAGAATTGTTACAGCAGAACTGTCACATAGGTCAACCCGTGCCGTAACCTGCCGCCATGGCTGCACCAGCGCCTGCCGAACCCGGTCCCGAGCTCCTCACGGTCGACCAGCTGGCCGCGCGCACCGGCACCACGGTGCGGACGATCCGCTACTACGCCGGTCGTGGGCTGCTGCCCCCGCCACGGCTGCGCGGGCGCACCGGGCTGTACGGGCCCGACCACGTCGCACGGTTGCTGCTGGTCACGGAGCTGTCCGAGCTCGGCTTCACCCTGACCGCGATCGAGCGGCACCTCGAGCGGCTCCCGCACTCGGCCGGGCCCGAGGACCTCGCCCTGCAGCTCGCCCTGCTCACGCCGTGGGCCCCCGAGCAGCTCGACGAGGTCGACCGCGCAGGGCTGGAGGAACGGGCCGGGCGGCCGCTCGACGAGGAGGCCGTCGACAAGCTGGTCGCGTACGGCGCCGTCGAACCGGTCGACGGCGGCCACTACCGCGTGCAGGGCCCGATCGCGCTGAGCGCGGGGCTCGACGCGCTGGACTTCGGCCTGCCCGCCGAGTTCTGGCGCCGCTCCCGGGAGATCATCGACCGGCACACCTCCGCGCTGGCCGACGACCTGATGACGCTGTTCCAGGAGGAGGTCCTGCAGCCGTACCGGGACGCGGGCCGGCCCGCCGACCAGCGTTCCCGGCTGGCCGCGGCGCTCTCCCGGCTCAAGCCGGTCACGGTGCAGGGCGTGGTCACCGCGTTCGGGCGGGCGGTCAACCGGACGATCCGCGAGCGCGCGGAGCACCCGCCCGCCCGGTCGTCGCGGGACCGGTCCCCCCGGCGCGGGGCCACCTCCGGCGGGTGACCCGCCGCCCGGGCCCGCCCGCGAGACTGGCCGGGGGCCGGCGCGGAAGGGGGACCGGGTGGGAGGCGGACGGGGACCGGCCGGACGGGCCGCGTGAACGGGCGCCCGGAGCGGCGGAGGTCCCGGCGACGCCAGGTTGCGACCTCCGTGGCCCGGTCGGCGCTGACCACCGTGCTGCTGTTCGTCGTGTACTACCGGGCTCCGCTCGACCGGGGGATCAATCCGGGAACCCTGGTCTGGTTCGTGGTCGGTCTGGCCGCCCTCGCGATCGCCGTCGTCGGGCAGACCCGGGCCATCCTCCGGTCGGACGTGCCCCGGCTGCGGGCGGCCGAGACCGCGATGATCGGCCTGCCCGCGCTCCTGCTGCTCTACGCGTCCGTCTACACCGTCATGTCCACGGCCGCGCCCGCCTCCTTCACACAGCCCATGGGCCGCACGGACGCGCTCTACTTCGCCGTCACCGTCTTCGCGACGGTCGGGTTCGGCGACATCACCCCGGTCACCCAGGTCGCCCGGGTCGTCGTCACGACGCAGATGGTCACCGGGCTGCTCGCAGTCGGCGTGGTGGCCAAGCTGCTGCTCGGCGCCGTGCAGCGGGCCACGACGAAGGACGGGTAGGCGGCTCCACCGCCGCCGGTCAGGACCGCCGGACCCGCAGCCGCGCCGGGCGGCAGGACGCGAGCGTCGGGCCGGGCGCCGGGCGCGGCACCTCACGGGCGGGACGGGCCCGGGGCCGGGCGACCGCCGCGGCCCGCGCCCGGGGATCCCGTGCCGCTCCGGGCGCGGTCGGGCGCGGGACGGGCGCGAGCAGGGTCGCCTCGAGCCTCGCGAGCATCAGGACGGCGAGCATGAGCAGCACCGGCAGGCCGAGCGCGACCGCCAGCAGGACGAGCAGCACGTGGATCCCCCTCCCGCGCGACCGCCCCACGCCGCGGCCGCGCCTCCCCCGAGCCTGCCCCAGGCGCCGTCCATCGTCCGGCCGACAGCGGCCGGGCGCATCACCTCGCGCAGGTGAATCACCCAGGAGGACGCCCCTCAGGCGGGCACCCTCCGCCGGCGGCCGTAGCGCCGGCTGCCGGCGTAGCCCGACAGGTCGACGAGGAAGGCCAGGGCCAGCCAGACGGCGTCGAAGCCGTGGATCCCGCCCGGCGCGACGAGGACGTAGACCAACGTCGTGAGCGGAAGGAACACGATGCCGAGGATCGGCCACAGGACGGAGTCGAAGGTCGCGTTCCAGCGCACGGGGTCGACCAGCCACCACAGCACGTCGACCACCCGCGGCCCGAACAGCAGCAGTCCGAAGAACAGGCACACGGTGTCCTCCCCTCAGGAGCGATGTCCGCTCCGCTCGGCGACGATGTCCGGCTCCGCTCGGCGGTGATGTCCGCTCCGCTCAGCGGCGGCGGTCCAGCGCGGCGTCGAGCGTGGTGGCCGCGTCGATCAGCGCGAGGTGGGTGAACGCCTGCGGGAAGTTGCCGATCTGCTCGCCGGTCAGGGCGATCTCCTCGGAGTAGAGGCCCAGGTGGTTGGCGTAGGTGAGCATCTTCTCGAACGCCTGCCGGGCCTGGTCGAGCCGGCCGGCCCGGGCCAGCGCGTCGACCCACGCGAAGGAGCACAACGAGAACGTGCCCTCGGAGCCCTGCAGCCCGTCCGGCGAGGCGGCCGGGTCGTAGCGGTACACGAGGCTGTCGGTCACGAGCTCGGCCTCCATCGCGTCGAGCGTCGAGGCCCACATCGGGTCGTCCGGGGTGAGGAAGCCGACGGTGGCCATGCGCAGCAGGGAGGAGTCGAGGACCTCCGTGTCGTAGTGCTGCACGAAGGCGCCGCGGCGGGCGTTCCAGCCGCGCTCCATGACCTGCCGGTAGATCCGGTCGCGTTCCTCGCGCCACCGCTCCAGCGGCGCCGGGCGGCCCGTCTCGAGGGCCTGCCGGATGCCGCGGTCGAGCGCGACCCAGCTCATCACCCGGCCGTAGGTGAAGGACTGCCGGCCGCCGCGCGTCTCCCAGATGCCCTCCTCGGGCTGGTCCCAGTGTTCGCAGAGCCAGTCGAGGACCTCGGTCATCGCCGTCCACCCGCGGTGCGGGGCGCGGAGCCCGGCCCGGTCCAGCGCCGCGATGCTGTCCGCGGCCTCGCCGTAGATGTCGAGCTGGAGCTGCTCGGCGGCGCCGTTGCCGATCCGCACGGGAGAGGAGCCGCGGTACCCGCGCCAGTGCTCGAGGATCTCCTCCTTGAGGTCCGAGGAGCCGTCGACGCGGTACATGATGTTGAGCGGGCCGCCCTCGCCGCCGACGCGCTCGCGCACGCGGTCGCCGAGCCAGCCGCCGAAGCGCGACGCCTCCTCGATGAAACCCAGCTTGAGCAGTGAGAACACCGAGAAGGACGCGTCGCGCACCCAGGTGTAGCGGTAGTCCCAGTTGCGCTCGCCGCCGACCTGCTCGGGCAGGGCGGCGGTGGGCGCCGCGACCAGCCCGCCCGAGGGGTCGTAGGTCAGCAGCTTCAGCGTGATCGCCGAGCGGTTCACCATCTCGCGCCAGCGTCCGCGGTAGGTCGAGCGGGCGAGCCAGGTGTGCCAGAAGGCCACGGTGTCGTCGAACAGCCGGTCGATCTCGGCGACCCGGATCTCGCGGGGCGGGCCGTCGGCGGCCGCCTCGAGGACGACGCCGCGCAGCTCGCCGGCGTCGAGCTCCAGGGTGAAGCCGACGTCGCCCTCGTCGACCTTCACCTGCGCGATCCGCGGGTCCTCCGGCTCGCGGACGACGTGCACGGTCAACGTGAGCGCGTCCGTGGCGAACACCGCGCCGCTGTCGGTTAGCTCGGTGCGGTGGGCGCGCCGGCCGTAGTCGAAGCGCGGCGCGACGTGCCCGGCGAACCGCATCTTCCCGCGCACGCAGCGCACCATGCGGACCAGCCGGCTCCCGCGGTCCTGCCGGCCCAGCACGGGCATGAAGTCGACGACCTCGCCGACGCCGGCCTCGGTGAAGAAGCGCGTGACCAGCACGGCCGAGTCCGGGAAGTACATCTGCCGGGACTCGTGCGGGTCCACCGGAGCGAGCCGGAAGTGGCCGCCACGCTCGTCGTCGAGCAGGGCACCGAACACACTGGGCGAGTCGACGCGCGGGAGGCAGAACCAGTCGACCGTTCCCTCGGTGCTCACCAGGGCGGAGGTGTGCAGGTCACCGACCAGGCCGTGGTCGGCGATCGCGGTCTCGGGCATGGCTCCTCCTCGGCGTCGGCCTGGTCGGGCCACGGTCGCCGGAGGGCCCCGGCGGGGCATCACCCGCCGCGAACGATCCCCGGCCCGGCCGGTCGGCGCCGGCTCGGCACCCGAGTGGACAGCAGAGCTATCGGATAGCTAAAGTATCGATCGTGCGCATGGCCGAGCTGAGCCGCGTGACCGGGGTCCCGGTCGCGACGATCAAGTACTACCTCCGAGAGGGACTCCTGCCCCGCGGGGAGGTCACGACCTCGCCGAACCAGGCGCGGTACGGCGAGGAGCACGTCCGCAGGCTCGCGCTCGTCCGGTCGCTGGTCGAGGTCGGCGGCCTGTCCATCGCCTCGGTGCGGGCGGTCCTCGCCGCGGTCGACGATCCGGCCGTCCCGCTGCACCACACCCTCGGCCTCACCATCGACGCCGCCGACGCGCCCGCGCCGGCCGTCGACGACCCCCTGCACGCCGCCGCCGCCGAGCGGATCGACGCGATCATCGCGGAGCGCGGCTGGCAACTCTCGCCGGACCCGGTCGCGCGCCGGGCCGCGATCGACGTCCTCGCCACGATGCAGCGCGTGACCGGCGACCGGCTCACCGGCATCGCGGACGTCTACGCCGAGGCCGTCGACCGGATCGCCGAGGCCGACCTCGACACGGTCACCGCCGTCGGGGACCGCGCGACCCGCGTGGAGACCGCGCTGGTCGGCACGGTCCTCGGCGAACGGCTGCTCGCCGCGCTGCGCCGGCTCGCGCAGGAGCACGTGTCCGCCCAACGGTTCCCACCACCATCGGAGACGCCATGTCCGTCGCCGTCCGCCCAGGACCCGTCCCGTCCCCGACCCTCCGCGCCGCCCTCCGCGCCGCCCTCCGCGCCGCCTTCCGCTGGCACCGGCCGCTGATGGTCCTCGCGGTCGCGATGGCCGCGCTGACCCTGGTCGGGCTCGTCGGGCTCGTCACCGACGACCGGGTGCTCACCGGGCTGCCGATCTGGGCCAAGCCCACCAAGTTCGCCCTCTCCACCCTGGCCTACGCCGTGACGTGGGCCTGGCTCGTCGCCCTCGTCCGGGAGCACCGGCCGGCGGAGGCCCGCTGGACGCACCGCGCCGGCACCCTCGCCGCCCTGCTGCTCGGGGTGGAGCTGGTGATCATCGTCCTGCAGGTCGTCCGCGGCACCACCAGCCACTTCAACCGCACGACCCCGCTGAACTCCACGCTCTTCACGATCATGGCGGTGTCCGTCGTCGCCGTCTGGCTCGCCTCGCTCTACGCCGCGGCCCAGCTGTTCCGGGTCCGCGGGCTCGACCCCGCCCGCGGCCGGGCGGTCCGCGCGGGCGCGGTGCTCGCCGTCGTCGGGATGGGGCTGGGGGTGCTGATGACGCTGCCGGGCGTCGCCGGGCCGACCGGCGCGGCCGGGATCACCGGCGCGCACACCGTCGGGCTGCCCGACGGCGGCGCCGGGCTGCCGCTGCTCGGCTGGAGCACCGTGGCGGGCGACCTGCGGATCCCGCACTTCGTGGGCATGCACGCGTTGCAGGTGCTGCCGCTCCTGCTCCTCGGGCTGGAGCTGCTGGCCGCGCGGGTCACGGTGCTGCGGGCCGCCGCGGTGCGCAGCGGGCTGCTGGGCGTGGCCGCGGCGGCCTACGCCGGCCTGCTGGTGCTGCTGACCTGGCAGGCGTTGCGCGGACAGTCGATCGTGGCGCCCGACGCGACGACCCTTGCCGGGTTCGCCGCCGTCCTGCTCGGCGCGGGAGCGGGTGCGGTCCTGGTCGTGCGCCGGCGCCGGGCTTGAGCAGGGGGTTCCCCGGCCGGTGTTCACGGTGGACGTTCACGGTGGGCGAAACCCCCAGGTCGCGGATTCGCCGTGGGCGAAGTGCCGTTCCGGCGGGCCCGGCCGGGCCTAGCGTCGGCCGCGTCAGGTCCCGCCCGCCGGCGCACCGCACGTCGGACCCGCGTCGTCGTCCCGCGAGGAGGCAGCCGTGCCCGTCCCGATCCCGTCCCCGAACCCGCCGTTCTCCCTGCCCGCCACGCCGCTGTCCGGCCCGCCGGCCCCGGCCCGGATGAGCGCCCCCGCCTCTGCGCCCGGGCTCGCCGACTCGGTGTTCGAGCGGCTGCTCACCCACCGGATCGTCGTGCTCGGGCAGGAGGTCGACGCCGACATCGCCAACCGCATCGCCGGCCAGATGCTGCTGCTCGCGGCCGAGGACCCCGAGGCCGACATCTCCCTGTACATCAACTCGCCCGGCGGTTCGGTGCAGGACGGGCTCGCCATCCTCGACACCATGCGGTTCATCCCGTGCGACGTCGCGACCTACGGGATCGGTCTCGCCGCGTCCATGGGCCAGGTCCTGCTGTCGGCCGGGACCCGCGGGAAGCGGTACGTGCTGCCGCACGCCACGGTGCTGATGCACCAGCCCCTGGGTGGGGTCGGCGGCGCGGAGACCGACATCCGGATCCGCGCGGAGCTGTTGCGGCGCAACAAGCAGGAGATGGCCCGGCTGATAGCCGAGCACACCGGCCAGACCGTCGAACGGATCACCGCGGACTTCGACCGCGACCGCTGGTTCACCGCCGAGGAGGCCCGCGAGTACGGCTTCGTCGACCACGTGGTGGCCCGGGCCCGGGAGGTGGCCTGACCGTGCAGATGCGGTACACGCTGCCGTCGTTCGTCGAGCGCACGAGCTACGGCGTCAAGGAGTCCAACCCGTACGACAAGCTGTTCGAGGAGCGGATCGTGTTCCTCGGCGTGCCGATCGACGACGCGTCGGCCGACGACGTGATGGCCCAGCTGCTCTACCTGGAGTCGGCCGACCCGGACCGCGAGATCTCGCTGTACCTCAACTCGCCCGGGGGCTCCTTCACCGCGCTGATGGCCGTCTACGACACCATGCAGTTCATCCGGCCGAGCATCCGGACGGTGTGCCTCGGGCAGGCCGCCTCGGCGGCCGCGGTGCTGCTCGCCGCGGGGTCTCCCGGTCGCCGGCTTGCCGTGCCCAACGCCCGCGTGCTGATCCACCAGCCGTCGACCGGCGGGTTCCAGGGGCAGGTGTCCGACCTGGAGATCCACGCCGCCGAGGTCGCCCGGATCCGGGCGCAGATGGAGACGGTCCTCGCCCGGCACACCGGACGGACCACCGAGCAGGTGCACGACGACATCGAGCGCGACCGGATCCTCACCGCCGAGGAGGCCGCGGAGTACGGCCTGATCGACGAGGTGATCCAGCCGCGCACGCTGCGGGTGGTGCGGTAGGCGGGCTCCGGGGCACCACTTGCGCGAGCCGGGGCCGGCGGGCAGCGTCGCGGCGTGATCGAACTGGTGCCGGAGCGGGTGTCGCTGCCCGGCGGCGAGCTCGTCGTGCTGCGACCCGCGCCCGGGGTGGAGGTGCCGTTCGACGAGGTGGGCGACGAGCTGCTGCCCCCGCACTGGGCCGAGCCGTGGCCGAGCGGGATCGCGTTGGCACAGGCCGCCGAGGCGATCCCGCCCGGCACCCGGGTGCTCGAGATCGGCTGCGGGCTCGGGCTCCCGGCCCTGGCGGCGGCCCGGGCCGGCGCCGAGGTGCTCGCCACGGACCTGTCGACGACCGCGATCGACCTGGTCCGGCGCAGCGCGGGGCGCAACGGGCTGACGCTGCGGGCCGAGGCGCGCTCCTGGTCCGATCCGGCGCTGGAGCCCGTCGACCTGGTGCTCGGCGCGGACCTGCTCTACGGGCACCGCAACGTCGTCGAGCTGGGGGAGGTCCTCCCCCGGCTCGCCCCGCAGGTGTGGTTGACCGACCCCGGCCGCCCGCTGGCCCCGGAGTTCCTGGCCGCCGCCCGGCCGGCCTGGTCGGTCACCAGCCGGCCGACCGCGCAGGAGGGCGTCACGCTGTACCGCCTGGCACGCAGACCGGCCTGAGCGCGGGACTACGGCAGCGCGGGGACCTCGGGCGCGATCCGCCGCTCGGCCTCGTCCCAGGCCGCGGCGTCCCCGCCGGGCTCGTACGTCCGCAGCGTGTGGCCGGTCAGCAGGCCGCGCAGCTCGGTCAGGGTGCCGGACAGCGCGCCCAGCCCGCGGGCCTGGACCAGGACGTTGCCCAGGGCCGCGGCCTCGACCGGCCCGGCGACGACGGGCAGGCCGCAGGCGTCGGCGGTGAGCCGGCACAGCAGCTCGTTGCGCGCCCCGCCCCCGACGACGTGCACGACCCGGACCTCCTGCCCGGACAGCGCGGCGGCGTCCCGAACGGCGCGGCGGTGCGCGAGCGCGAGGCTGTCGAGCACGCACCGGACCACGCCGGCACGCGTCGCGGGAGGCTCCTGCCCGGTCCGCCGGCAGGCCTCGGCGATCCGGGCCGGCATGTCGCCGGGCGGGAGGAAGGCGGGATCGTCGGCGTCGACGACCGCGGCGAAGGCCGGTTCGCGCGCCGCGCCGGCGAGCAGCTCGCCGAGGTCCGGGTTCTCCCAGGTGCGCAGGCACTCCTGCAGCAGCCACAGCCCCATCACGTTGCGGAGGTAGCGGACCGTGCCGTCCACCCCGAGCTCGTTGGTGAAGTTGGCGGCGCGGCTCTCCTCGGTGAGCACCGGAGCGGTGAGCTCCACGCCGACCAGCGACCAGGTCCCGCAGGAGACGTACGCGAACCCCGGCTCGGTGGCCGGGACGCCGACGACCGCCGACGCCGTGTCGTGCGAGCCGACGGCGAGCACCGGCGCGGCGTACCCGATCTCCTCGACGACGTGCGGGAGCAGGGCCCCGATCGTCGTCCCCGGCTCGACCACCGGCGGGAACAGCGCCGGGTCGATCCCGGCGCGCCCCATGAGCCGGGTGTGCCAGGTCCGGGCACGGACGTCGAGCAGCCCGGTGGTCGACGCGTTGGTCACCTCGGCGACGCGCGCGCCGGTGAGCCAGTACCCGAGCAGGTCCGGGATCAGCAGCAGCTGCCGGGCCGCGCCGAGCTGCGGGGTCCCCGCGGCCGCCGCGAGCTGGTACAGCGTGGTGAACGGCAGCTCCTGCAGCCCGTTCGCGGCGTACAGCTCGGCCGGCGGCAGGGTCCGGTGCACCCGCGGCGCGACCCCGTCCGTGCGGGCGTCGCGGTAGTGCACCGGGTTGCCGAGCAGCGCGCCGGTGGCGTCGAGCAGCCCGTAGTCCACGGCCCACGAGTCGAGGCCGATCGCGGCGACCGGCCCCGCCGCGCGCAGCCCGTCGAGCACGCCGCGGTGGAGCCGCAGCACGTCCCAGTGCAGCGTGTCCCCCAGGCGGACCGGCCCGTTCGGGAAGCGGTGCACCTCGGTCAGCGCGACCCGCCCGGCCTCGACGGTCCCGCGCATCACGCGCCCGCTCGAGGCCCCGAGGTCGACGGCCGCGACCTCGGTCCGGGCGGTGGTCACGGCCGCACCTCGCGGAACTCGCACCCGACCAGCTCGGCGACGGCCCGGAGCTCGGCGGTGCGGTGCCCCGTGCCGAGCGCCCAGTGGTGGTCGACGCCGGAGGCGCTCCACGCGTCCGTCCACTCGCCGGGGTCGCAGCCGAAGTCGACCCGGGAGGTGGTGTTGCCGATCCGCAGCAGCGGTCCGTCGACGACGGTGCCCTCGGCGGCGACCATGACGTACCGGCCGTCGCGTTCCTGCCCGACGCCGAACAGGGTGACCGGCCCGTGCCGGACGTCGAACTCCACGGACACGCCCCACCCGCGCTTGCCGTGGTAGACGCCCAGCCCGCGCAGCAGCGGCCGCCGCGCGCTGATGGCGAGGTGGGCAGGCCCGTCGTGACCCATCTCCACGACGCCGGCGGTGAAGTCCAGCGCCTGCAGCTCGGTGAACGAGCCGCCCGCGCCGAGCCGGTCCATGACCAGCATCGCCAGCGAGTTGCGCAGCTCGTACTCCCCCGCGACCGGGATCCCGCGGGCGGTGAGCAGGGAGGCGCCGAGGATCATCCCGGCGCCCAGGCGCTCGTGCTGCTCGCCCTCCAGCCCGCGGTGGTAGTAGGCGAGCGAGTCCAGCGCGAACTCGTCGACGAGCCGGTCCAGCCCCACCGACACCCGCGCGCCCCAGGCGAAGTCCTCCTCCACCACCGACGGGTCGATCTCGAAGACCTCGCGGGCCAGGTCCATCCGCTCGGCGACCTCGCGGTCGGTCACCCGCGCGACGCGCACCCGGAGGTCGTCGAGCTCGAGCACCTCGACGTGCCCGCCGAGCTGGGCGGACACCGAGGTGAGGTCGGTGGAGACGTCGAGCATCCCCGGGTAGAGGTGCCCCATGAGCCCGTGCCGGCCGTGCCGCAGCGCCCCGCGCACGCCGGCGGCGCGGACCCAGCGTGCGATCCGGGCCCAGGCCCGCTCGTCCTCCAGGTGCCCGGACACGCTGCGGAACCCGACGCCGGCCCGGCGGAAGGCGTTGGCCATCTCCGGCAGCGGGCAGGCGCCGCAGTAGGCCAGCCACGCCCCGGTGTCGAACGTCGCGTGGTCCATCCGCTCCGTCGGCTGCAGGTTGATCAGCAGTACGGGTGCGCCGCTGCGCTGCGCGACCGGGACCAGCATCGACGCCGTCATGTAGGTGGTGAGGAAGCCGACGATCAGGTCGCAGCCGGCCACCCGGAGCCGCTCGGCGCCCGCCGCGCCCTCCTGCGCGTCGGAGACGAACCCGACGTCGACGACCTCGACGTCGCCGAGGGCCCGCATCCGCTCGGACACCCGCGCGGCCGAGCGCCGCAGCTGCGGGAGCAGCTCGGGGAACTGCGGCCAGTAGGCGCCCAGGCCGCCCGCGACCAGGCCGACCTTCGTGGGGCGTGCGGTGATCCGGGTGAGGGAGGGGGTCTCGAGGGTGGACGTCATCGTCTCTCCCTTTCTCAGCGGAGGAAGGCGGCGGCCACGCCGGCGTCGACGGGCACGTGCAGGCCGGTGGTGTGCGACAGCTCCCCGGCGGTCAGCACGAAGACCGCGGCGGCGACGTGCTCGGGCAGCACCTCGCGCTTGAGCAGGGTGCGCCGGGCGTAGAAGGCGCCGAGGTCCTCCTCGGCCACGCCGTAGACGGCCGCGCGCTGGGCGCCCCAGCCGCCGGCGAAGATCCCCGAGCCGCGGACGACGCCGTCCGGGTTGACCCCGTTGACCCGGATCCCGTGCTCGCCGAGCTCGGCGGCGAGCAGCCGGACCTGGTGGGCCTGGTCGGCCTTCGCCGCGCCGTAGGCGACGTTGTTGGGGCCGGCGAACACGCCGTTCTTCGAGGCGATGTAGACGAGGTCGCCGCCGAGCCCCTGCGCGATCATGACCCGGGCCGCGGCCCGGGAGACGAGGAACGAGCCCTTCGCCATGACGTCGTGCTGCAGGTCCCAGTCGGCGTCGGTGGTCTCCAGCAGCGGCTTGGAGACGGACAGCCCGGCGTTGTTGACGACCAGGTCCACCCCGCCGAAGGCCAGGGCGGCGGCGTCCACGGCGGCGGCGACCGCCCCGGGGTCGGTCACGTCGACGGTCACCGGCACCGCGACGTCGGCGCTGCCCAGCTCCGCCGCGACGGTCGCCGCGGCCCCGGCGTCCCGGTCGGCGACGACGACGCAGGCCCCCTCCGCGGCCAGGCGGTGCGCGATCGCCCGCCCGATGCCCGACCCGCCGCCCGTGACCAGTGCGATCCGCGCGGCCAGCGGCTTCGGCTTCGGCATCCGGGCGAGCTTGGCCTCCTCCAGCGCCCAGTACTCGATGCGGAACTTCTCCGACTCCGGGATCGGGGCGTAGGTGGAGAGCGCCTCGGCGCCGCGCATGACGTTGATCGCGTTGACGTAGAACTCCCCCGCCACGCGCGCGGTCTGCGCGTTCGCGCCGAAGGAGAACATGCCGACGCCCGGGACCAGCACGATCGCCGGGTCCGCGCCGCGCATCGCCGGCGAGTCCGGGGTGGCGTGCCGCTCGTAGTAGGCGCGGTAGTCCTCCCGGTAGGCCGCGTGCAGCTCGCGCAGCCGGGCCACCGCGTCCTCCAGCGGGGCCGCGGGCGGCAGGTCCAGCACGAGCGGGCGGACCTTCGTGCGCAGGAAGTGGTCCGGGCAGGAGGTGCCGAGCGCCGCCAGCGCCTCGAGCTTGTCCCGGGACAGGAAGTCCAGCACGACGTCGGAGTCGGTCCAGTGCCCGACCTGCCGGCGGTCGGTGGAGGCCAGCCCGCGGATCACCGGGGCGAGCGCCGCCGCCCGGGACCGGCGCTCGGCCCCGGGCAGCGGCTCGAAGCCGGGGCGCACCGGGCCGAAGGGCTCCGCCGCACCCCGGGAGCCGATGGCGGCCTGGGCCGTCGCGATGATCTCCCGGGAGTTCCGCTCGCACTCCTCGCTGGTCGCGCCCCACGCGGTGATGCCGTGTCCGCCGAGGATCACGCCGACGGCCTGCGGGTCGGCCGCCCGCACCGCCGCGATGTCGAGACCGAGCTGGAAGCCCGGGCGCCGCCACGGCACCCAGACCACCCGGTCGCCGAAGATCTCCTTGGTCAGCGCCTCGCCGTCGGCCGCGCAGGCGATCGCGATGCCGGCGTCGGGGTGCAGGTGGTCGACGTGCGGCGCCTCGACCAGCCCGTGCATCGCGGTGTCGATCGACGGCGCCGCCCCGCCCCGCCCGTGCAGGCAGTAGTCGAACGCGGCGACCATCTCGTCCTCGCGCTCGACGCCCGGGTACACGTCGGCCAGCGCGCGCAGCCGGTCCAGCCGCAGCACGGCCAGGCCCGTCTCGGTGAGCGTGCCGAGGTCGCCGCCGGAGCCCTTGACCCACAGCAGGTCCACCGGGCCGCCGGTCACCGGGTCGGTCCCGGTGCCCTTCGCCGAGGTGTTGCCCCCGGCGTAGTTGGTCGTGGTCGGGTCGGCGCCCAACCGGTTGCTGCGGGCGATCAGGTCGCGGACGGCCTGCGGGGTCATGGTGTCCTCTCGGGTCACGGACGGGACGGGGCTGCGGGAGGGGGACGGGGCGGGTCAGGCGCCCCAGCCGGCCTGCACGCCGCCCACCCGGGCGGCCTCGATCTCCTGCTGGTGGCCGGAGGCGTGGTAGGCGGCGACGGGATCGGGGTCGAGGCCCTGCTCGGCGCGCAGCTCGCGCAGCCGCGGCCGGACGTCGGTGGAGTAGGCGTCCATCAGCACCGCGTTGGCGGCCAGCACGTCGCCGGCGGACTGGGCGGCGGCGAGCGCGTCGGCGTCGACGAGCAGCGCCTTGGCGGCGGCCTCCTGCACGTTGAGCACCGAGCGGATGATCGCGGGGATCTTCGCCTCGATGTTGTGGCACTGGTCGAGCATGAAGGCGATGCCCGCGTCGGCCAGGGCGTCGGCGGAGACGATCTCGTGCAGGATCCGGAACAGCTGGAAGGGGTCCGCGGCGCCGACCATCAGGTCGTCGTCGGCGTAGAAGCGGGAGTTGAAGTCGAAGGCACCGAGCCGGCCCGCGCGCAGCAGGAACGCGACGATGAACTCGATGTTGGTGCCGGGCGCGTGGTGGCCGGTGTCGATGCACACCGCGGCCTTCTCGCCCAGCTCGAGGCAGTGCGCGTACGAGGTGCCCCAGTCCGGCACGTCCGTGGTGTAGAAGGCGGGCTCGAAGAGCTTGTACTCCAGCAGCATCCGCTGGTCCGGGCCGAGCCGGTCGTACACCTGGTGCAGCGCCTCGCCCAACCGGTCCTGCCGGGCCCGGATCGAGTCCTGGCCGGGGTAGTTGGTGCCGTCGGCGAACCAGAGCTTGAGGTCCTTCGACCCGGTCGCGTCCATGATGTCCACGCACTCGAGCAGGTGCGCGACCGCCTTGCGGCGCACCGCCGGATCGGGGTTGGTGACCGAGCCGAGCTTGTAGTCGTCGTCCTGGAAGACGTTGGCGTTGATCGCGCCGATGCCGAGCCCCAGGTCCGCGGCGTGCTTGGCCAGCGCGGCGTAGTCGTCGACGCGGTCCCACGGGATGTGCAGCGCCACGGTCGGCGCGGCGCCGGTGAGCCGGTGCACGACGGCCGCGTCGGCGATCTTCTCCCAGGGGTCGCGCGGCACCCCGGCCTGCGCGAACACCTTGAACCGGGTGCCGGAGTTGGCGTACGCCCAGGAGGGGGTCTCGATCCGCAGCCGGCGGACCTCCGCCACGTCTCGCATCACACGGTCTCCACTTCGGACAGCTGGTCCTCGAGGTGGAACACCTCGTCGAGGACCTGGAAGGTCTCGTCGGGTCGGGCACCGTCGAAGAACGGGGCCATGGCGGCCTGCCACCGGGCGTTCACCCCGGTGGCGGCCATCGCGGCCTGCGCGGCGGCGAGGTCGTCGGCCTCGACGTAGCCGACGAGCAGGCCGTCGGACTCGCGCAGGTGCAGGGAGTAGTTGCGCCAGCCGCTGTCGCGCAGGGCCCGGAGCATGTCCGGCCACACCGCCCGGTGGCGCTCGCGGTACTCGGCCACGCGGTCGGGCCGGACCCGGAGCAGGAAGCAGTAGCGCGGCATCGCCGCACCTCCCCCCGGGCCGGGGCGGGCGACGGGCCCGCCCCGGCCGGGCACGTCAGAAGTCGAACTGGTCGATGTTGGCGGAGTCGAACACCGTCGGCGGGCCGAGGACGATCTCGCCGCCGGCGCCGATGGTGTAGTCGCCGAGCTTGCCGGCGGAGAAGGTCTCGCCCTCCTTGCCGGTGATCTTGCCGGAGGACAGGGCGACGCCGGCGTACCCGGCGAGGTAGCCGATGTCGGCCGGGTTCCACAGCGCGAACTGGCTGACGGTGCCGTCCTTGACGTACTCGCGCATCTGGTTCGGCGTCCCGAGCCCGGTCACCGCGACCTTGCCCTTGTAGCTGGAGCTGCTGACGTACCGCGCGGTCGCGGCGATGCCGACGGTGGTCGGCGAGACGATCGCCTTGAGGTTCGGGTAGGTCTGCAGCAGGCCCTGGGCCTCCTGGAAGGACTTCTGGTCGTCGTCGTTGCCGTACACGGTGGCGACGAGCTTCAGGCCGGCGTTCTCCGGCTTCTTGAGCTCCTCGTCGACGACCGCGATCCAGGCGTTCTGGTTGGTGGCGTTCGGGGTGGCCGACAGGATGGCGATCTCGCCCTGGCCGCCGGTCAGGTTGCGGGTCATCTCGACCAGCTTCCGGCCGATGCCCTCGGTGGTCGCCTGGTTGACGAACACGTCGCGGCACTCCTTCGCCGCGTCGGAGTCGAAGGAGACGACCTTGATCCCGGCCTGCCGGGCCTGCTGCAGCGAGGGGCAGACGGCGTTGGCGTCGTTCGCGGCGATCCCGATGACGTCCTGCTGCTGCTGGATCAGCGTGTTGATGTAGCTGACCTGCGAGGAGGCGCTGGCGTCGTTCGGCCCGACCAGCTTGTACTCGCCCTTGAGCTCGGTCAGCGCGTTCTGCCCGCCGCCGACCTCGATGTCGCTGTAGGGGTTGTTGAGCTGCTTGGGCAGGAAGGCCATCTTGACGCCCTCCTTCATCGCCGCGTTCGGGTCGGCGACCGCGGAGCCGCCCGTGGAGCCCGAGCCCGAGGCGGCCGAGTCCTTCGTCGTGCCGCCGCAGGCCGTGAGACCCACGGCCAGGACGAGCCCGAGGGCGACGGGCGCGAATCTGCGCAGGGACATGGAGTGCTTCCTCTCAGGAGGACCGGGCGACCGGCATCGGTGACGGAGGGGTCTGCGGGGCGGGCGGCGGTGCCGCGGAGGGTGGGCCGGCCCGCCGGGTCGCCGCGCGGATCCGCGCGACGACGTTCGGCGCGAGCACCGAGACCACCAGCAGCACGCCGGTGACCACGGAGAGCGCCTCGTTGGTGACGTCGGCCAGGCGCAGGGCGTTCTGCAGCGAGGCCAGGAGGGCGACGCCGGCGAGGACGCCCCAGAGCGTCCCGGTGCCGCCGAAGATGGAGACGCCGCCGAGCAGCACCGCCGCGACGACGGCGAGCTCCAGGCCGGCGCCGTTGTCGGCGCGGGCCGAGGAGTAGCGCAGCGTCCACAGCACGCCGGCCAGCGCGCACACCGCACCGGACACGACGTAGAGCCAGAACTTCAGGGTGGTCACGCGGGTCCCGGCGAACCGGGCCGCCTCCGCGTTGGCCCCCGTCGCGAAGACCCGCCGGCCCGTCGGCGTGGCGTGCAGGACCACGCCGAACACCAGGCCGAGGACCACCAGCGGGATCAGCAGGTTCGGGATCGGGGTGCCGGGGATCGTGCCGGTGACCCAGCTGGTGTACGCGGCGGGGAACTGGGCGACCGCGCGGTCGCCGAGGACCACGAACGCGAGCCCGCGGTAGAGCGCCAGCGTGCCGATCGTGACGGCCAGCGAGGGCAGCCCGAAGATCGTCACGAAGGTGCCGTTGACGGCGCCGAGCACGGCGCCGACCACCAGGCACACCGGGATGATCGTCTCGATCGGCAGCCCGCCCTCCCACATCGCGCCCATGAGCGCGCTGGACAGGCCGAGCGTGCTGGCGACGGAGAGGTCGATCTCGCCGGTGGCCACGATGAAGGTCATCGGCAGCGCGATCAGCGCGATCGGGGCCAGGTCGAGGACCAGGAACGAGACGTTGCGCCCGGTCCCGAAGTTGTCCACCACCAGCGAGGCGACCACCAGGAAGAGGACGAGGAGGCCGATGACGGCCGCGTCCCAGCCGGTGAGCCGGCCGAACAGGTCGCGAGCGCCGTGCTTCACGAGGTGCCTCCCGTCCGGCTGCGCGCGGCGTCGCGGCGCAGCACGGCGGCCACCCGCAGGGCGAGCAGCCGGTCGATGCCGATGGCCAGCAGGATCAGCGCGCCCACGATCGCCTGCTGCCAGAACTGGTCGATGCCCAGGACCGGCAGCGCGCTGCCGATCGTGGTGAGCAGCAGCGCGCCCAGGGCCGCGCCCCAGACGGTGCCGCTGCCGCCGAACACCGCCACCCCGCCGACCACGACGGCGGCGACGACGTCGAGCTCGTAGCCGGTGCCCGCGGCGGCGTCGATCGTGCCGAACCGGGCCGCGAACAACACGCCCGCCAGCCCGGCGGCGGCCCCGCTGACCACGAACGCCGCCAGCGCGCGCCGGCCGGTCGGGATGCCCGCCAGCCGGGCCGCCTCGGGGTTGGAGCCCATCGCGTAGAGCTCGCGCCCGGACCGGTAGCTGCGCAGCACGATCCCGGCGGCGACCAGCACCACCAGCCCGATGAGGATCAGCCACGGCACGCCGAGGACCGACGCGGTGCCGAAGGCCAGGAAGTGGCCCGGCAGCTCGTCGGCGTTGATCTGCTGGCCGCCGGCCCAGAAGAAGCCGACGCCGCGGAAGATGTACAGGGTGCCGAGCGTGACCACCAGCGCGGGTACGTTGCCGAACCGGACCAGCGCCCCGTTGACCAGGCCGCAGCCGGCGCCGAAGCCGATCCCGACGAGCAGCGCGACGACCACCGGCGTGCCCGGCGCGGCCTGCAGCAGGGTGCCCACCGCGAACGCGGAGAGCCCGAGCACCGAGCCGACGGACAGGTCGATGTTGCGGGTGATCACCACGACCGCCTGGCCGACGGCGAGCACCACCATGATCGACGCGCCCAGCAGCAGGTCCCGGACGCTCTGCCCGGACAGGAAGCGCGGGTTCGCCACGGCGGTCACGGCGACGAGCGCGACCAGGGCGAGCACGATGCCCAGCTCGCGGGCCCGCAGCAGCGTCCGCGTGCGGGAGCGGGCGGCCCGGTCCGCGGCGGGCCGGTCCGTGGCCGGGGCCCCGTTCTCCGACAGCAGCGTCATGCCGCCACCCCCGCGCCGGTCGCCGCCCGCATCACCGTCTCCTCGGTCGCCTCGGCGCGCGGGATCTCGGCGACCAGCCGCCCCTCCCGCATCACCAGGACCCGGTCGGCCATCCCCAGCACCTCGGGCAGCTCCGAGGACACCATCACCACCGCCACCCCTTCCGCGGCCAGCTCGGCGAGCAGTCGGTGCACCTCGGCCTTGGTGCCGACGTCGATGCCGCGGGTGGGCTCGTCGACGATCAGCACCGAGGGGCTGGTGGACAGCCACTTCGCCAGCACGACCTTCTGCTGGTTGCCGCCGGACAGCCGCCCGACCGGATCGGTCAGCCGCTCGTACTTCGTGCGCAGCCGGGCCGTCCAGTCCGCCGCCAGCCGCCGCTCGGCACCGCCGGTGAGCAGGCCGAACCGGGACAGCGCCCGCAGCCGGGTGGACGCGACGTTCCGGGCGATCGAGGCCTCGAGCACGAGCCCCTGCTGGCGGCGGTCCTCGGGCACCAGCGCGATCCCGGCCCGCATCGCCGCCGTGGGCGAGTGCGGCTTCAGCCGCCGGCCGTGGACCCGGACCTCGCCGGTGTCGCGCGGGTCGACCCCGAACACCGCCTGCACGACCTCGGAGCGGCCCGCGCCCACCAGCCCCGCCAGCGCCACCACCTCACCGGCCCGGACCTCGAAGCCGACGTCGGTGAACACGCCGGCGCGGCCGAGGCCCTCGACACTCAGCACGACCTCGCCCGGGGTGGTGTCCCGGTGCGCGAACAGCTGCTCCAGCGGCCGGCCGACCATCCGTCTGACCATCTCGTCGACGGTCAGGTCGGCGATCGGGTCGGTCGAGACGTGCGTCCCGTCCCGCATGATCGTCACGCGCTGGCACAGCGCCGTGATCTCCTCGAAGCGGTGCGAGATGAACAGCAGGGCGGCGCCGTCGGCCTGGAGGCCGCGGGCCACGGTGAACAGCCGCTCGACCTCGACGCCGGTCAGCGCGGCCGTCGGCTCGTCCATCACGATGACCCGGGCGTCGCGCGAGATGGCCTTGGCGATCTCGACGATCTGCTGGTCGGCGATGGACAGCCCGCGCGCCGGGCGCTCCGGGTCGATCGGCACGCCGAGCCGGGCGAAGAGGGCCTCGGCCCGGGCGTTGACCGCGGCCCGGTCGATGCGCCGCAGGGACTTCAGCGGCTGGCGGCCCATCGCGATGTTCTCCGCGACGGACAGGTCGGGGAAGAGCGTGGGCTCCTGGTAGATCACCGCGATGCCGGCGGCCAGCGCATCGGCGGGCGAGTCCAGCGCGACCGGCTCCCCGTCCAGCTCGAGCGTGCCGGCGTCGGGACGGTGCACCCCGGCCAGCATCTTCACGATCGTGGACTTGCCGGCGCCGTTCTCGCCGACCAGCGCGTGCACCTCGCCCGCGTGGAGCGGGAACGAGACGTCCCGGACCGCCGCGACGGCCCCGAAGGACTTCGCGACGGAGCGCACGTGCAGCAGCGGCCGCTCCGGGTCCCGGCTGTCAGGAACAGCCATGGATCCTCCTCCAGCCTCGTTGGTGAAAGGCGCTATGAAAGGTTTCATAACGTGGTGCGGGCGACAGTAGGGTGCCCTCGACGGCACCGTCAAGGGCGAGTTCGCGCCCGTGACCGAGGCGTGATGCCGTACGGTGAACGCGGCGGGGGCCAGCGCGACCACGCGGTGGGGCACGGGTTCCTGTGACGTTTCAGAGCGCGGTCGGGAGGGCGCGGTGTCCGGACCCAACGGGGCCCCGAGCATGAAGGACGTGGCGGCGGCCGCCGGCGTCTCCCTCGGCACCGTGTCCAACGTGCTCAACCGGCCCGCCCAGGTCAGCGAGCGCACCCGGGCGCGGGTGCACGCCGCCATCGACGCGCTCGGCTTCGTGCGCAACGAGTCCGCCCGCCAGCTGCGGTCCGGCCGCAGCCGCACGCTCGCCTACGTGGTGCTCGACGCGGCCAACCCGTTCTTCGCCGACGTCGCCCGGGGCGTGCAGGACGCGGCCGACGCCGCCGGCCTGGCGGTCTACCTCTGCAACAGCGACGAGGACGCCGGTCGCCAGACCGCCTACCTGGAGCTGCTCGAACAGCAGCGGGTGGAGGGCGTGCTGGTCACCCCGATCGACCCGCAGGACCCCCTGCTCGACCTCCTCCCCCGCCGCGGCACGCCGGTGGTGGTGGTCGACCGGGGCGCGGGGCCGAACCGCTGCTCGGCCACGGTCGACGACGAGCTCGGCGGCGATCTCGCGGTCACCCACCTGCTCGACACCGGGCACCGGCGGATCGCCTACGTCGGCGGGCCGATGTCGATCGGCCAGGTCACCGACCGCCTCGCCGGTGCCCGCAGGGCGCTCGAGCGGGCGGGCGCCGCGCCGCCGACCGTGCTGGAGACCGCGGCGCTCAACGTCGCCGAGGGCCGGCGCGCCGGGGAACGCCTGCTCGGCCTGCCCGCCGCCCGCCGCCCCACCGCGGCCTTCTGCGCCAACGACCTGCTCGCGCTCGGCCTGCTCCAGCAGATGGTCCGGCACGGCCTGCGGGTGCCCGACGACCTCGCGATCGTCGGCTACGACGACATCGAGTTCGCCGAGGCCGCGGCCGTCCCGCTGACCTCGGTCAGCCAGCCCCGGCACCTGCTCGGCCGGACCGCCACCGAGCTGCTGCTCGAGGAGTCCCGCGGCGGCCCGGACCACGAGCACCGCCAGGTGGTGTTCGCCCCCGAGCTGGTCGTGCGGGCCTCGACCCGGGTCCGCCCCACCTGACGGCACCGGGCCGGCCCCTCGGCTCGTGGTCAGCCCGCCGCCGACGCCGAGGGTCCGACCGAGGCACGGACGGCACGACGCGGTGTTCCGCGCGGTCGTCGAGGCCGTGGTCAGCCCGGGAAGTGCGGCATGAGGGTGCCGGCGCGGCGGCGCAGCCCGTCGATCGTCGCCAGGTCCTCGTCGATGTCCTTCAGGTCCGCTGCCACCTTCTCCAGCCCCTCGACGGCGGAGAGCGCCGCCCCGAGGCGCGCGTCGAGCTCGTCGTCCCGGCGGGTGAGCGCGGCCGTGACCGCGCGGCGCAGCTCGGCGTTGGCCGAGCGCGCGGCGTCCCGGACCTGCTTGCCGACGGTCAGCTGGAACTCGTCGACCATGCTCCGCACCGCGGTGCGCACCTCCGCCCGCCGACGGTCGAGGCCGCGCTTGCGCTCCCCGCTCAGCGCGGCGCCGCCGAGCCCGATCGCGCCCAGGCACGCGCCGGTGACCAGCATCCACACCGGCACGGCGACGCCGAGGAAGCGGGTGAGCACGAAGGCCATCATGATCCCGCCGTACGAGGGCATGACCACGGTGAGCAGGCGAGCGGGGATCGGGGTCCGCCCCGCGTCGCCCGCGGGCGGCTCCTCGATCGCGGCCACGGTCTCCGCGCCCGGCGGGACCGGGATCGCCGGCATCGGGAGCCGCTCGGTCAGCTCCGTGCCCTCGGTCAGCCGGTCCGCGACGACCCGGACGCCGTAGTCCAGCTCCACGCGGAGCCGATCGGCCTCGGCGGCCAGCCGCCCGCGGAACCGCCCCATGATCTCGGCCCGCTCCTTGCCCGGGTCGTGCTCGCCGATGTCCCGCTCGGTGTCCACGACCACCGCCCGCGTGCGGGTGCGCAGGGAGAACTCGACGTCCGAGGTCAGGCCGGCGAAGCCGTCGCCGAGGATCTGCGACCACTCCCGCGACACGCCGCGCAGCCGCGCGGAGCGCGTGCGCAGCGCGCCCAGCTCGGCGCGCAGCCGGGCGGCGCGGGCGGGGTCGGACAGCGCGGCGCGCCGGTAGCGCAGGTCGGAGCGGAGCGAGTCGAGGGCCCGGAGGAGCTCCTGGGAGGCCCGGCGCATCGCGGCGACCCGGCGCCCGGCGGTCGTGGCGCTCGTCAGCTCGTCGCGGGCCGCGCGCAGTCGGCGGGCCAGGTCCTCGCGGTCGTTGGCCTCCGCGCCGGCGAGGGTGGCGCCGAGCAGGTCGAGCGCCTCGTCGACGGGGTTGCGGGCGGGTTCCGGCGTGGCCACGACCGGGCTCCTCCTGGGGCGGGAACGGGCCGCGCAGGGCCCGCGGGGAACGTGCGTGACGGCCGGGGCGCGTGGGCGTCCCGGCCGTCGGCGGCGCGGGAGACCCGCGCCCCGTGCGCCGTCGGTGGCGGGGTCAGTGGACCACGCCGCCGCCGTGGTCGTGCCCGGAGTGCTCGTGGTGCTGGTGCCCGTGGTCCTCGTGGTCGCGGTTCTTCCAGTCGTGGTCGTCGTGCTTCCAGTCGTGNGACCCGCGCCCCGTGCGCCGTCGGTGGCGGGGTCAGTGGACCACGCCGCCGCCGTGGTCGTGCCCGGAGTGCTCGTGGTGCTGGTGCCCGTGGTCCTCGTGGTCGCGGTTCTTCCAGTCGTGGTCGTCGTGCTTCCAGTCGTGCTCGTCGTGCTTCCAGTCCTGGTCGTCGTGCTTCCAGTCCTGGTCGTCGTGCTTCCAGTCGTGGTCGTGGTGCTCGTCGTGCTCGTCGTGCTTGTCGTGCTTGTCGTGGTGCTCGTGCTTGTCGTGGTGCTTGTCGCCGTGGTGGCTCTTGTCGTGCGAGCTCTTGAAGTCCGGCATCTCCGGTCTCCGTCCTCGTGGGCGCGACCGGGTGATCCCGGCCGTCGGTATGACCGTCACCACACGCTCGCTGATACGCCGCGTGTCGTTACCCGTTGCGCCCGTCGGGGGAGCCGCGTCAGTACGCGGGGAGGACGGTGCCGCGCACCTCACCGAGGGAGAACCGGCCGCCGTCCGGGCGCGGGGCGCTGGCGACGATCGAGACCTCGTCGCCGTCGTGGAGGTAGTGCCGGGTCGTGCCGTCCGACAGGGCGAACTCGTCGCGGCCGCCCCAGGTCAGCTCGAGCAGGCAGCCGCGCTGGTCGCGGCGGGGCCCGGACACGGTGCCGGAGCCGAGCAGGTCGCCGGGCCGGATCGGGGCGCCGTTCGTGGTCAGGTGCGTGACGAGCTGGGCCGGCGTCCAGTACAGGTCCCCGCCCGGCGGGGTCGAGATCCGCTCGCCGTTGAGCCGCACCTCGAAGGTCACGTCGAGGCCGCGGTCGGCCTTGCCCAGCAGGTACGGCAACGGCTGCGGGTCCCGGGCGGGCGGCTCGGTCCAGGCCCCGGCCAGCTCGTCGAGCGGGGTGACCCAGGCGGAGACGGAGGTGGCGAAGGACTTGCCCAGCAGCGGGCCGAGCGGGCGGGACTCCCAGGACTGGATGTCGCGCGCCGACCAGTCGTTGAGCAGGACCACGCCGAAGACGTGGTCGAGCGCCTCCTCCAGCGCCACCGGCCCGGTGGTCGTGCCGCCGAGCACGAGGCCCAGCTCGGCCTCGAAGTCCAGCGCCCTCGTCGGGCCCAGGTCGCCGGGACCGCGCTGGCCCACGGGCCGGACGACGGGACTGCCGCTGACGTACACCGTGCCGGCGCGGCCGTGGTACCCGACCGGGAGGTGCTTCCAGTTCGGGGGGACCCCCGCGCCCGGCTTGGCGATGGCGGCCGCGTTGGCCGCGTGCTGCTCGCAGGCGAAGAAGTCGACGTAGTCGGCCACGGTGAAGGGCAGCACCGGGACGACGCCGGCGTGCGGCAGGGCGTACGGCGCCAGCCGCTCGGGATCGCCCAGCCACGAGGCCAGCCACTCGCGGACCTCGCGCCAGGCGGGTCGCCCGGCCGCGAGCAGGCCGTCGAGCGTGGGCTCGGCGAGGAGGCCGGGGTGCGGGCCGTCCTGGGCGGCGGCCAGCGTCCCGACGTCGATGTAGGCCGTGCCGGCGGGCGCCACGATCCGGGAGGGCCCGGGGCGGCCCGACCCGGCCACGACGCCGAGCGCGGTGCCCAGCGGCGGGTCCGGCGGGAGCAGGTCGGCGGCCGTCCGCGTCATGCGGGCACGCTACCCCGGATGCGCGGTTCCCCCTCCCGTGCACGGATCGGCCGGAGCGCGGGCCCGTGGGTGTTCCGGGTTGCGCGCGACACGGTGGTGATCACCGCGACGGATTCTGTCGGTGCCGGCACGTACCCTCGCGGCCGTGGCGTCCACCGACCTGATCCGGGTGACCTGTTGCGGCTCGTCGTGGGTCGGGGCGGACCGCGCGCACTGCTGCCGCCGATTCGGGGGTTGCGGTGCGGTGTTCGACGACGCGAGGCTCTTCGACGCGCACCGGCCGAAGGGTGCGTGCACCGACCCCCGCGGGCTGGACATGGTGCAGACGAAGAACGGCATCTGGCTGCGCGCGCTCGACCTCGCAGGCTGAGCGGGCCCGGCCCACGGGGGCCTCCGGGGCGAGGGATGCCGGGGCGGCACGCGCGCGACGCATGAAAGGGTCACGATGCGCGCATCCGGCGCGGCGTGGACCGACACAGGAGTGAGAAGCATGGCGCAAGAGGTCCGTGGGGTCGTCTCCCTCGAGAAGGGCAAGCCGGTCTCCGTCGAGACGATCGTGGTCCCGGACCCGGGTCCCGGCGAGGCGGTCGTGCAGATCCAGGCGTGCGGGGTCTGCCACACCGACCTGCACTACCGGGAGGGCGGGATCAACGACGAGTTCCCGTTCCTGCTCGGGCACGAGGCCGCAGGGGTCGTGGAGTCGGTCGGTGAGGGCGTGACCGAGGTCGCCCCGGGCGATTTCGTGATCCTGAACTGGCGCGCGGTGTGCGGCGAGTGCCGGGCGTGTCGCAAGGGCAAGCCCTGGTACTGCTTCAACACGCACAACGCGAAGCAGAAGATGACGCTGACGAGCGGCCAGGAGCTGTCGCCGGCGCTGGGCATCGGCGCGTTCGTGGAGAAGACCCTCGTCGCGGCCGGCCAGTGCACCAAGGTCAACCCGGCGGTGACGCCGCAGGTGGCCGGCCTGCTGGGCTGTGGGGTCATGGCCGGCATCGGCGCGGCCATCAACACCGGCGGCGTGGGCCGCGGCGACTCCATCGCGGTCATCGGCTGCGGCGGCGTGGGCGACGCGGCCATCGCCGGGGCCACCCTGGCCGGCGCGACCACGATCATCGCCGTGGACACCGACGACCGGAAGCTGGAGTGGGCCAAGGGCTTCGGCGCCACCCACACCGTCAACGCCAGGTCGACGGACGCCGTCGAGGCCATCAAGGAGGCCACGGACGGCTTCGGCGCGGACGTCGTGGTCGACGCGGTCGGCCGCCCGGAGACCTGGAAGCAGGCCTTCTTCGCCCGCGACCTGGCCGGCACCGTGGTGCTGGTGGGGGTGCCGACCCCGGACCTGAAGGCGCCGGAGATCCCGCTGATCGAGTACTTCGGCCGCGGCGGTTCGCTCAAGTCCTCCTGGTACGGCGACTGCCTGCCCTCCCGGGACTTCCCGATGCTGGTCGACCTGCACCTGCAGGGCCGGCTGCCGCTGGACAAGTTCGTCAGCGAGGAGATCGGGCTGGACGACATCGAGACCGCCTTCGAGAAGATGCACCACGGCGACGTGCTGCGCTCGGTGGTGGTCCTCTGATGACCGCGCCGGAGGGCCTGCACAAGGGCCCGATCGACCACGTCGTCACGCACGGCACGTTCTCCCTGGACGGGGGCACGTGGGAGGTGGACAACAACGTCTGGGTGGTCGGCGACGAGAACGAGGTCGTCGTGATCGACGCCGCGCACGACCCGGAGGCCATCGGCGCGATCATCGCCGGACGCCGCGTGGTGGCGGTGGTGTGCACGCACGCCCACGACGACCACGTCAACCAGGCCCCGCGGCTGGCCGACACGTTCAACGCGCCGATCCTGCTCAACCCGGCCGAGGCGCCGCTGTGGGAGATGACCCACCCCAACCGCACCCCGGACCGGGAGATCGCCGACGGCCAGGTGATCAAGGCCGGTGGGATCGAGCTCCGCGCGCTGGTCACCCCGGGGCACTCCCCCGGCTCGACCTGCCTCTACGCGCCCGAGCTGACCACGGTGTTCACCGGCGACACCCTGTTCAACGGCGGGCCCGGGGCCACCGGGCGCTCGTACTCGAGCTTCGACACGATCATCGACTCGATCCGCGGCACCCTGCTGCCCCTGCCCGGCGACACCACCGTCCGGACCGGGCACGGCGACTCCACCACCATCGGCTCCGAGGCCCCGCACCTCGAGGAGTGGATCGCCCGGGGCCACTGACCCCTTGAGAGGCACGAACGGCACTGTCGCTCGTTCCCGGTGAGCGAGAGTGCCGTTCGGGCTTCTGCGGCAGCCAGGTTCTGGGCGGTCAGGTCCTGGGGCGGTCAGGTCCTGGGGCGGTCAGGTCCTGGGGCGGCGGGTGAGGGGCAGCACGGCGAGGAGCAGGAGGGCGGCGGCGCCGAAGGCGGCGCGGAAGCCGAAGGGCTCGGCGATGGCGCCGAGGCCGCTCGACCCGGCGCCCGTGCCGGCGTCGAACCCGATGTTCCACGCCGCGCTCGCGGCCCCGTAGCGGGCCGGCCCGGCGACGGCGAACAGCGAGACCAGCGAGTCGTTCTGGACGAACCCGAAGCCGGCGCCCACCGCGAGCCCGCCGACGACGAGCAGCCAGGGCGCGCCCCCGACCGCCAGCACCTCCAGACCCATCCCCGCCGCCGCGAGCAGCGTGCCCGGCAGCAGCAGCCGGCCGGGCCCGCGCCGGTCGACCAGCCCGCCCGCGAGACCGCGCCCGACGACGCCGCCGAGGGCGACCGCGAACAGCGCGACGGGGGCGACGGCGGTCGCGGCCGGCGCGGCCAGCGGCAGGAAGGTGACCAGCCCGCCCTGCGCCAGCGAGCAGGCGAGCATCGCCACCATCGGCCCCGTGCCCCCACACCACCCCCGGACGACGGCGGCGCCGAGCTCCGCGGGGTCGTCGCCCCGCGGCCGCGCGGGCAGCGGGCGCGCGGCCCGCAGGAAGGGCGTGGCCGCCGCCCCGAGCAGCGGCGCGATCCCGGCGGCGAGGAACACGCCCGGGAACCCGAGCAGGTCGACGGTCGCCACCCCGAGGGGCAGCAGGATCAGCTGGGGGATCCCGATCGCGTACCCGTACCGCGCCGACGCCCGCCCGTGCTCGGCGGGCGGCACCAGCTCGGCCACCAGCGCGCTCCCGGCCACGGTGAGCAGGCCGAAGCCGATCCCGCGGATCGCGCAGACCAGGAGCACCGGCCCGAGCTCCGCGGTGAGCAGCAGGAACGGCGCCGGCGCTCCCAGCAGCACCAGCCCGGCACAGAGCACCACCCGGTAGCCGAGCCGCCGGAGCAGGGCCGGCACCGCGAGCTGGGTGGCGACGGTGGTGGCCATCAGCACCCCGGTCGTCGTCCCGGCGCCGAACTCGCCCGCGCCGCCACGGCTGACCCACAGCGGCAGCACCGGCAGCAGCAGCGCGTGCCCGCCGAAGCCGAGCACGGTCACGACCAGCATCAGCCGGAAGGCGGCGGTCCTCACCGGGGGCCTCAGGGTCGCCAGGTGCGGGTGTCGGTCACGATCGCCGTGACCAGCTCCGCCGGCGTGACGTCGAAGGCCGGGTTCCAGGCGTCGGCCCCGGCCACGACCTCCCCCGGGTCCCGCTCCTCGATCTCGACGGCGGCCCCGTCCGGGGTCGCCGGGTCGACGGTGGTCTCCGGCGCCGCGACGACGAACGGGATCCCGGCCCGCGCCGCCGCGAGGGCCAGGGGATAGGTCCCGATCTTGTTGGCGACGTCGCCGTTCGCGGCGATCCGGTCCGCCCCGACCACCACGGCGTCGACCAGCCCGCGGGCGATCACCGACGCGGCCGCGCCGTCGACGACGACCCGGTGCGGCACGCCGAGCGCCTGCAGCTCGACGGCGGTGATCCGCGCGCCCTGCAGCAGCGGGCGCGTCTCGTCGGCGACCACCAGCTCCACCCGGCCCGAGGCGTGCAGCGACCGCACGACCCCGAGCGCCGTCCCCCACTCCACGCAGGCCAGCGCCCCCGCGTTGCAGTGCGTGTGCAGCCGCAGCGGGCGCTCCCCGCACAGCTCCTCCAGCAGGGCGGCGCCGCGCGCGCCGATCGCCCGGCAGGCGGCGACGTCCTCGTCCCGGAAGGCGTGCGCCGCGGCCAGGGGATCGGGGGCCGCGAGCGCCCGCTCCACGCCCCGCCGCAGGTTCACGGCGGTGGGCCGGGCCGAGGCGATGCGCTCGGCGTCGGCCGCCAGATCGCCCCCGCTGCGCGCGGCGAGCGCCACCCCGTACGCCCCTGCGACCCCCAGCGCGGGCGCCCCGCGCACGACGAGCCGCCGGATGGCGTCGACCAGCCCGTCGACCTCCCGGATCTCCACCCGGTGCACCTCGGGCAGCCGGGTCTGGTCGAGCAGCACGATCCGGTCGCGCTCCCAGGTGATCGTCGGCGGCAGGTCCCGGGGACCGGTGGTGGAGCACACGCGTGAACCTTCTCAGAACGAGACGGCACGGGCCGTCACCGCACCCTATGCTCGCCGAGCCCTTAGAGTGATCTCCATCGATGGTGTAGGCGGGTCTACATGACGGATCGGCGCAGGTGGCGGGCGATACCTCTGCTCGTCCTGTGCGTCCTCCTGCTCGGTGGCTGCGCCGCCCGGAGTGTGACCGCGGACCGGGAGCCGGTGGCCGCGCGGCAGGTCCGGGTCACCACCACGACCACGATGATCACCGACGCGGTGCGCCGGATCGGCGGCGACCGGGTGCAGGTCACGGGGCTGATGGGGCCCGGCGTGGATCCGCACCTGTTCAAGGCGAGCGCGCGGGACGTCCGCTCGCTGCGGGACGCCGACCTGATCCTCTACGGCGGGCTGGGCCTGGAGGGGAAGATGGGCGACCTGCTGGCCGACCTGGCCGCGCGACAGCCCACCGCCGCCGTCACCGACGGGATCCCACGCGCCGCGCTGCTGACCCACCCCGGCTCGCCCGAGCCGGACCCGCACGTCTGGTTCGACGTCGCGCTGTGGGAGGACTGCGCCCGCACGATCGCCGACCGGCTGGCCACGCTCGACCCGCAGCACGCGGACGTCTACCGGGTCAACCTCGACTCCTACCTGGCCGAGCTGAGCGCGCTCGACACGGAGGTCCGCGCCCGGATCGCCGCGATCCCGCCGGCCCAGCGGCTGCTCGTGACCTCGCACGACGCCTTCGCCTACTTCGGCCGCCGGTACGGCATCGAGGTCGCCGCGATCCAGGGCATCTCCACGGCCGCCGAGGCCACGACGGCCGACGTGGAGCGCGTGGCCGAGCTGCTCGCCTCCCGCCGGGTCCCCGCCGCCTTCATCGAGACCTCGGTCCCGCGCCGGACGGTCGACGCGCTGCTCGCCGCGACCGCCGAGCGGGGGTTCGGGGCGCACATCGGCGGGGAGCTGTACACCGACTCCGCCGGGGAGCCCGGGACGCCCGAGGGGACCTACCCGGGCATGGTCCGCACGAACGCCGAGCTGATCGCGAGCGCCCTCGGGGCGCCGGGCCGGGAAGGGTGAGCATGCACGCTCTGGAGATCTCCGCGCTGACCGTGTCCTACCGGGCGGCACCCGCGCTCTGGCAGGTCGACGCGAGCTTCCCTCGGGGAGCCCTGTCGGCGATCGTCGGCCCGAACGGTGCGGGCAAGTCCACCCTGCTCAAGGCCGCTCTCGGGCTGGTGCCGGCGGACTCCGGCACCGTGCGGATCGCCGGCGTGCAGGGCCGGGCGGCGCTGGAGAACCTCGCGTACGTCCCGCAGGCGGAGTCCGTGGACTGGGACTTCCCGATCACCGTGGCCGAGGTCGTTGCGATGGGCCGCTACCGGGCGGCCGGCTGGTTCCGCCGGATCGGCCGCGGCGACCGGCGGATCGCCGAGGAGTGCCTGGACCGGGTGGGCATGGCGCCGCTCGCCCGGCGGCAGATCGGCCAGCTCTCCGGCGGCCAGCGGCAGCGCGTGTTCCTCGCCCGCGCCCTGGCCCAGCGGGCGGAGGTGCTGGTGATGGACGAGCCGTTCGCGGGCGTCGACGCCCGCACCCAGGCCGACCTGCTCGAGCTGCTCCGCACGCTGTCCGACGAGGGCGGCTCCACCGTCGTCGTGCACCACGACCTCGCGCAGGTCCGTAGCGCCTTCGACTGGGTGCTGCTGCTCAACGTCCGCGCGCTGGGCTGCGGGCCGACGGCGGAGGTGCTCACCGAGGAGGCCGTGCGGCGCGCCTACGGGGCCGGCCTGCCCGAGGGGACGCCGGTGTGGACCGGCTGAGCCTGGACTCCCTGGGCGCGCTGCTGGGCCTGCCCTACACCGACACCGTCGTCGTCGCGGGCGCGCTGGTCCTCGGCGTGACGAGCGGGGTCCTGGGTTCGTTCGCGGTGCTCCGCGGCCGCTCGCTGGTCGGCGACGCGATCGCGCACTCCACGCTGCCCGGGGTCTGCGTGGCCTTCCTCGTGCTCGGCACCAAGGAGGTCGCCGGGCTGCTCGCGGGCGCGGCGGTCGCGGGGCTGGTCGCGGCCCTGCTCATGGTGGCCGTCGAACGGTCCCGGCTGCGGCCGGACACCGCGATCGGCGTGGTGCTGTCCGGCTTCTTCTCGCTCGGCATCGTGCTGCTCACCCACATCACCGCGGGCGGCAACGCCCAGCAGGCCGGCCTGGAGAGCTTCCTGTTCGGGCAGGCCGCGGGCCTGCTCGAACGCGACGTCGCCGTGATGGCCGCGGTCGGCGCCGTCGGCGTGGCCGCGGTCGTGCTGCTGCGCCGCGCGCTCGCCGCCACGCTGTTCGACCGGGCCTACGCGGCCGTGATCGGGCTGCCGACGCGGGCGATGGAGATCGCGGTCACGGGCTTCCTCGTCGCGGCCGTGGTGATCGGGGTGCGGCTGGTCGGCGCGATCCTCATGGTCGCCATGCTCGCCGTCCCGACGGTGACCGCACGGCAGCTGGCCGACCGCTTCCCACGGGTGCTCGTGCTGGCCGGGGTGGTGGGCGCGGTCGTCGGCGTGACGGGGGCGCTGCTCGCCACGCGCGGGCAGCTGCCGACCGGGCCCGTCGTCGTGCTGGTGGGGGTGGTCGTCGCGCTGCTCGCGGTGGTCCTGGCCCCGGGTCGCGGGGTGCTTTCCCGGCGGCTGCGGCTCGGACGGCGCCGCCGCGCCGCCCGCCGCGCCACCGCCCTGCAGGACCCGGCCTCCGCCGACCCGCGGACCCGCCGGCGGCTGGTGTCGGCCGGGCTGCTCACCGCGGAGGGCACGCTGACCGGCGCCGGCGAGGCCGCGCGGGCCGAGGTCGCGGAGCACCTGGCGCTCTGGCGGGCCTGGCTCGACCACGGCCCGCAGATCAGGCTGCGGGACGCCCGCGAGCCCGACCCCCTCGACCTCGTCGGCACCCTCGACCCGGAGGCGCTCGCCGAGCTGCGGGAGCGCGCCGGGCTGGACGGGGGCGTCCGGTGACGGCCGACGACCTCACGATCGTGCTGGTCGCGGGCCTGACCGCGACGGCCTGCGGGCTGCTCGGCCCGTTCCTGGTGCTGCGCCGGATGGCCCTGCTCGCCGACGCCGTCAGCCACGCGGTGCTGCCGGGGATCGTGGCCGTGTGGCTCATCGCGGAGACCCGGGCGCCGGTGCCGGTGGTCGCGGGCGCCGCCGCGTTCGCCGTGCTCTGCGTGCTCGGGATCGACGCCGTGCGCGCCACCGGGCTGGTGGCCTCGGACGCGGCGATCGCGCTCGTCTTCCCCGCGCTGTTCTCGCTCGGCGTCCTCGGGATCACCCGCTACGCCTCGGACATCCACCTCGACCTGGACTCCACGATCTACGGCGAGATCGCGTTCACCCCGTTCGACGTCGTGACCATCGGCGGCGTCGCCCTGGCGCGGTCCGGCGTGGTCCTCGCCGGGGTCGTGCTGCTCGACCTCGTGTTGGTCACGGCGCTGTGGAAGGAGCTGCGGGCCACGACCTTCGACCCGCACTTCGGCGCGGTCACCGGGCTGCGGCCGCGGCTGCTCTCGCGGCTGCTGCTGGTCGCGGTGGCGATCACCGCGGTCTCGGCCTTCGAGGCCGTGGGCGCGATCCTGGTCGTCACGATGCTGATCGTCCCCGCCGCGACGGCCTTCCTCGTGACCCGCAGCCTGGCCGCGATGGTGGCCGTGGCCGTCGCCGTGGGGTGGGTGGGCGCGGTGGCGGGACACGTCCTCGCGCTCACCTTCGACAGCTCGATCGCCGGGGCGATGGGGCTGGTGTGCACGGGCTGCTTCGTCGTGGCGCTGATCGCCTCGCCCCGCGGCGCGGTCGCCCGCCTCCTCCGCACCCGCCGGCAGCGCGCCCTGGCCCCCTGACGCACCTCGGGAGCCCTGCCGAGCGCGCAGGGGATCCCCACTGCGGCCGGAGCCGCCCCCGGGAACGCGTCATGGATCCCTCCTGCGGCCGCAGCCGCCCGCGGAACGCGTTGTGGATCCATACTGCGGGGGATGTCCCTCGACTTCCCCGACGCCGCGTATCCCGACGCGCCGTACCCGGGGGTCGTGCCGGACCGCTCGTTCGTGCACGTCGAGGGCGGCGGGCTCGCGCTGGACGCCGATCCGTCCGCCCGCTCCTCCTGGCGCGTCTGCGGTCCGGAGCACGGTCCCGGGCACGGCCCCGACCTCGACGCCTGGCTCGCCGACCGGGAGGCACCGCCGCTGGCCGCGCGCGTCCCGCTGCTCACCTACGGCTCCAACCGCAACCCGGCCAAGATCGGCTGGTTGCGCCGCGAGCTGGGGCTGGCTGGCCCCGTCGTCGTCCTCAGGGCCCGGACGACCGGGCTGACCGCCGTGTGGGCGCACGGCCGGCGCGTGGTCGACGACCAGCGGCCGGCGGTGCTGGCCGCCGCCCCGGGCCTGGTCGAGGAGCACTCCGTGTGGTTCGCGACCCCGGAGCAGGTCGCGGTGCTCGACCGCTGCGAGGGCCGCGCCTCCGGCCGCTACCGCCTGGCCCGCGTGCACACCGGCGAGGTGCGCACCGAGGACGGGACCCTGCTCGACGACGTCCTGGCGTACGTCGGGCGGGCCGGCATCCGCCGGCCGCTGCTGGTCGACGGCGAGATGATCCGCTGCACCGACCTGCCGCAGACCGCGGCCCGGGCGCTGCACGGCGAGCGGGCGCCGTCGGACGGGCTGGACGCGACCACCCTCGCCGGGGCGCCGGACCCGGACGCCTGGCCCGCTCGGCTGTTCGTCTACGGCACCCTCCAGCCCGGCGAGCGCGCCTGGCCCCTGCTCGCCGGCGCCGCCGCCGGTCCCGCCGAGCCGGCCACGGTTCCCGGGACGCTGCTCGACACCGGCCTCGGCCACCCGGCCATGCTCCGCGACCCCGGGCCCGGCGTGCCCGGGCACGTCGTCCCGCTGCGGGACCCGGCCGCCCTGCTGCCCCGGCTCGACCGCTACGAGGGCCCGGGTTACACCCGCGTCCGTCTCTCGACCGCGGACGGACGAGCGTGTTGGACGTACGTGTGGACCGGCCCCACCCGGGGCTTCCGGACCCTCGGACGGTGGTGCACGCCTCACCCGGCGTGACCCCGCGTCGCCCCGTGACCGGCCTCTCAGGACGGGCGAAATCCCTCGACACCGGCCCCGGAGAGCGGGTTTACGCGGTGGTCGTCCGGCGGCCACGCCCTGCGGGAAGCGCGGGGCTCACCTAGCGTGGTCCGACAACCGAGACGGGGGACGTGATGAGCGAATCCAACGCGCACGGTCACGGGAACCGGCACGAGGTCCAGGAGGCCGACCCGGCGACCGTGAAGAAGGCGGTGGCCGGGGCGGCCATCGGGAACGGCGTCGAATGGTTCGACTACGCCGTCTACGCCTACCTGACCACACAGATCGGGTTGAACTTCTTCCCCGAGTTCAGCCCCACCGCCCAGTCGATCTTCGTGTTCGCCGGCATCGCGATCCCGTTCGTGCTCCGGCCGCTGGGCGGGATCATCCTGGGCCCGCTCGGGGACCGCTACGGCCGCCGCCAGGTGCTGGCCGTGACGATCGTGCTGATGGCGGGCGCGACCTTCCTCATCGGCCTGCTCCCGAGCTTCAACGTCATCGGTCTGGCCGCGCCGATCCTGCTGCTGACCTTCCGACTGGTGCAGGGCTTCTCCACCGGCGGCGAGTACGGCGGCGCCGCGACCTTCATCGCCGAGTACGCGCCGTACAAGCGGCGGGGCTTCTTCGGGTCGTTCCTCGAGTTCGGCACCCTCGCCGGCACCGTGCTGGGCGCCATCCTGGCCACCGCCGTGCAGCTGGGCCTGTCCGAGCAGGCCCTCAACAGCTGGGGCTGGCGCATCCCGTTCCTCGTCGCCGGCCCGCTCGGCCTGGTCGGTTTCTACCTGCGGTCCAAGCTCGAGGACACCCCGGCCTTCCGCGCCGCCGAGCAGGACCACACCACCACCTCGGCGCCCTTCCGCGAGGTCTGCCGGAACGTCTGGCCGCAGATCCTGCACCTCGTCGGCTTCGTCATGCTGCTCAACGTCGCCAACTACACGCTGCTGACGTACATGCCGAGCTATCTGACCGACACGATCGACATCGACGAGACCGAGGCGCTGTTCGTGCTCATCGGCGTCATGCTGATCATGATGGTGATCATCACCCCGATCGGGCGGCTGTCGGACCGGATCGGCCGCAAGCCGCTGCTGCTCGGCTCGGCGATCAGCACGCTGGTGCTCGCGATCCCGGCGTTCTGGCTGATCAGCCTGAAGAGCTGGCTGCCCGTCACGATCGGCATCGCGATCCTCGGCCTGCAGCTGGTCATGATGCTCGGTGTGATCGGCTCGGCGCTGCCGGCCATGTTCCCGACGCGGAACCGGTACGGCGGCTTCTCGATCGGCTACGCCACCTCGACCGCGGCCTTCGGCGGCACGGCACCGCTGATCAACGAGAGCCTGATCGCGGCCACCGGCAACACCTACATCCCGGCCTTCTACCTGATGCTCTCCGCCGCCGTGGCCATCGTGCCGCTGGTCAAGATGCCCGAGACGGCCGGCCTCGACATCTCCCACCCGACCCGCATCCCGGGCACCGACAACTACGTGCCGGAACGGGAGCCCGCGCTGGCCGCGGGCGAGGGCCGGTCGGCCGGCTGACGACCGGCCGAGAACCGCCGCACGACGGCCCGGGGTCCGGCAGGGCTCCGGGCCGTCCGCCTGTGTCGAGGGGCTCTTCCCCGACGTGCCGGGCCGTCAGCGGGCGCGGGCGACCGAGTCCCGCGCGACGAGCGCCTCCGGGACCGGCAGCCGGTAGAGCCGGGCCGCGTTGGCCCCCAGCACGGCCTGCACCGCGGAGGGCCCGAGCCCGCGCGCCAGCAGGGCCGCGGCCGTCTCCCCGACGAGCCGCTCCGGCCGTACGAGCGGGTAGCCGCTGCCGAACAGCAGCCGCTCGGGGCCGAACGCGGCCAGCAGCGCGTCGAGCGCCTCCCCCGCCTCCCGCGGATGCGTCCGCAGTCCGGCGAGGACGTCGGTGAGCAGCACGTGCACCCCGGGCAGCTGGGCCAGCCGGGTCAGCACCGGCGTCGGCAGCCAGCCCGCGCCCAGCACGAACCGCACCCGCGGCAGCGCGGCGACCAGCGCCCGGACCTGCCCGGGGTCGATGCGCCCGGCCGGTGCCGGCCGGGTGTCGCGCTCCCGGACGGGCAGGGCCGACCCGGAACGCACCGGTTCGGCCCAGCTCGGCCAGCGTGCGCGGATCCGCCCGGAGCCGGTGGGCCGGTCCGGGACGCCGCCGTGGCTCCAGACGGGGGCCCCGGCGGCCGGGTGCGCGACCGCCCCGACCCCCAGGTGCACCACGGCGGCGCCCGCCTGCTCGGCCCGCCCCAGCGCCCGGCGCAGGGCCGGGTCGTCGAGTCCGAGGCGGACCTCGGGGCGGGTCCCGGAGGTCAGGGACAGCCCGCGCAGGTCCTCCCGGCGCACCCGGGCGGCGATGCCGCGGCGGCCGCCCTCGTCGGCAGGGTCGAGCTCGCCGGTCACGGCGAACCGGCCGGCGAGCCCCTCCGCGAGCTCGGCGGACCAGGCCGAGGGCGCGAACCCGAGGACGAACAGCGACCCCAGCCCGAGCGGCTGCAGCACCGCCCGGTCCACGTGCCCCCGGCCCAGCAGGTCGGTGACCAGGGAGCGCTCGCCGACCGCGGCGAACTCGTCGAACGGGATCGGCCGCGGCGTGCGGTCGAGGACGCGGTGCCGGTGGTGGAGGTCGGCGACGAACTGCTCGCCCGCCGGGCCCGCCTGGTTGTGCGGGCTGCCGTCCCACGCGTGCACGTGGGCGTCGACGACGACGTAGCGCTCCCCGCCGACCTCGTACACCGCGCCTCTCCCGTCGCGTCAGGGAACCATGATGCGATTCAGCCCGGCTCGTCCGCGTCAGGGAACCGTGATGCGCTCCAGCCCGTCGCTGTCGCGCATCAGGGTTCCCCGATGCGGTCGTCCGGGTCAGCCCACGGACGGGCCGAGGCCCAGGGACTGCGGCGTGGACGAGTCCGGGCTGGGCTGCGGGATGCCCTCGTCGAGCTGGCCGAACTCGGTCATCAGCGCCTTGTTCCAGGGCGTGACCTCCTCGGCCACCAGCGAGTTCGTGGTGAGCACCAGGCCGGCCACCGACGCACCCGCCTGCAGCGCGGAGCGCACCACCCGCAGCGGGTCGATGATGCCCATCTCGACCATGTTCCCGAAGCGGCCCTCCAGGGCGTCGAAGCCGGAGTCGACGTCCAGCGCGGTCATCTGCTTGACGACGTCGTCGCCGTCGTAGCCCGCGTTGGTCGCGATCAGGTGGGCCGGCTCCGTGAGCGCCGCCCGCACGATCGAGACGCCGATCTCGTAGTCCCCGGACACGTCCAGCTCGTCCAGCACCGGCTCGGCGTGCAGCAGCGCCGCGCCGCCGCCGGCGACGATGCCCTCCGCCACGGCCGCGCGGGTCGCCTGGAGCGAGTCGTCGACGCGGTGCCGGATCTCCTTGGCCTCGGCGTTGGTCGCGGCGCCGACGCGGATGATCGCGGCCTTGCCGGACAGCCGGGCGATGCGCTCGGAGAAGAAGTCCTCGTCCGTGCCGATGGTCGCCCGGGCCAGCTCGGCGCGCAGCTGCGCCAGCCGGGTCTCCAGCGCCGACCGGTCGCCCTTGCCGCCGATGATCGTCGTGCTCTCGCTGGTCACGATGACCTGCGAGGCCCGGCCGAGGTGCTCGGTGCGGATCTGGTCGAGGGAGAAGGACGAGCTCTTGCTGTGCACCTTCCCGCCGCACAGCGCCGCCATGTCCTCCAGCAGGTGGATGCGCTTCTCGCCGAAGCCGGGCGCCTTGATCGCGACGGCCTGGAAGTTCCCGTTGACGTGGTTGTGCACCAGCATCTGCAGCGCGGTGCCCTCGACCGTCTCGGCGACCACGACGAGCGGCCGGCGCTCGCCGCGCATGATCGCGTCCAGCACCGGCATCAGGGACTGGACGTCCTTGATCTTCTCCGCGGAGAAGAGGATGTAGGGGTCGTCGACGATCGCCTCGAGCGTGCCGGGGTTCGTCACCATGTACGGCGTGACGTAGCCGTTGTCGAACTGGAAGTCCTCCACGAAGTCGACCGAGATGCTCGGGAACGGCGCGTCCTCGACGGTGACCACGCCGTCGTCCCCGACGGTGTGCAGGGCCTTGGCCACGACGCGGCCGATGGACTCGTCGTCGTTCGCGGAGATGGAGGCGACGCGGGCGTAGTCGTCCTCCGTCGAGACGGGGTGCGACACGGTCTGCAGGTGCTCGACGAGCGCGCGGACGGCGAGGTCGATCCCGCGCTTGACCAGCACGGGGTTGCCGCCGTTGGCGATGGCCTTCATGCCCTGGCGGACGATCGCCTGGGCGAGCACGGTGGCGGTGGTGGTGCCGTCGCCGACCGTGTCGTTGGTCTGGACGGCGGCTTCCTTGACCAGCTGGGCGCCCATGTTCTCGAACGGGTCGCGCAGGTGGATCTCGCGGGCGATGGTGACGCCGTCGTTCGTGACCTCGGGCGAACCCGTGATCTTCTCCAGGATGACGTTGCGGCCCTTGGGCCCGAGCGTGCTCTTGACGGCCTCGGCGAGCTGGTCGACGCCGGCCTGCAACAGGCGGCGGCCCTCTTCGCCGAATCGGAGTTCCTTGGCCATGATCGGGGTCCTCCCGGAGTATCAGAACTGCGTTGGTCTGCGGCGCGGGTGCGGATCAACGGTCCGTCGGTGGCGGCGGCGCGGGCGAGCGCGAGGCTCTGCCGCGACCGCCGCCACCGGCGGGTGCGTGAGGAGCGGCGGTCCTACTGCTGGATCGGCTTCAGGTCGAAGTCGATGTACTCGGCCGCGTCCTCGGGGTTGGCGAACATGATCGTCTTGTCGTCGAGGTGGACCATGCGGCCGTAGTGCGTGGACATGTTCTCCTCGAACTCGGCGGCGTCGAACCAGCCCTCCTCCTCGCCGGCCTCCTCGTCCATCTCGGCGTAGTTGACCTCGAAGCTGCCCTTCCCGTCGACACGGATCATGGAGGGCAGGTGCTGGACGGTGACGTTCTCCTGCCGGTCGAGGACGTTCGCCATGATCGCGCCGATCTGGTTGTTCATCAGCGTGAACCCGCACATGTTCGAGGCGGAGTTGTCCGACTTGAAGGGGCTCTCGGAGGTCTTGAAGGCGGTCACTGCTTCAGCTCCTCGGGGGTCTCCAGGCCGAGATCGCGGCAGATCCCGGCGAAGCGGTTCTTGGCCTTGTCGAGGCTGTCCTCGAACCTCGGGGGCTTGGCGTCGGGCTGTGACCACATCGGCTGCATGGTGCGGGCGGCCTCGAGCGCCTGCGGCACCCAGTGGGAGAGCCAGCCCTGCATGAGGCCCTTGTTGTGGTCGGCGAACTCCCGGTCCTGGGTGAGCGGTGCGAAGCAGGCGATCGTCCAGCGCAGGTCGCGCTGGGCGTAGTCGAACTCGCCCGCACCCATGACCGTCGGGGTGACGAAGTCGCCGTTCCCGGCAGCCGACTGCATGACCAGGTTGCTCCGGAAGAGCTCACCGATGAGCGGCTCGAACACGACGTTCGCGGCGAAGACGGCCTCGCCCCAGTCGTCCTGCACCGCCGTCAGGGCCTCGCAGACCTTGCGCGCACCCTGCCACTCCGAGTCGGAGTTCCAGGCCTCGAGGTGGGCCGAGCCGTCGAAGCCGTCGATCTCCTCGGTGAGCGTCAGGTTGTAGAGCGCGAGGTCCTGCGCGAACCGGATCTTGCGCGTGCTGTTGGCCGCCAACGCGGTGTTGTGCATGTTCGTCGGCGCCGACCGCTCGTTCGCGGCGAAGACGTAGAGGCCGAGGATGTGCTCGATGTGCATCCAGGCGCCGACGTTGCGCTCGACGAAGCGGATCCAGTTCGGCGTCCACAGGTCGAACGCCTTGCTGTTGCGGGCGTTGTCGACGTTCTGGGTGAGCTGGCGGACGACGTTGGCGTTGTACCGGTAGAGGCTCTGCTCCCACTCCTCGTTCGGGTCGCGGAACTCGTGCCAGCCGTGCGCCGGCCACTCCTTGACGGGCATGCCGCCCGTGCCGGGCCCGCGCTGGGGCTCGGGGTTGTCCACACCCCAGGCCTTGAGCTTGGTCCAGTGCAGCGGGTAGCCGCCCTCGCCGTTGGCGAAGCCGTAGATCCAGCCCTGGGTGAGGTAGTGCCGCGGGTCGGGCTGGACCTCGACCGTCACGTCCTCGTAGTGGGTCTGCTTGCGCTTCGCCGGCTTGAAGTAGTTGTAGCGCCGTGCGGCGGGGCTCGAGTCGGGGAATTCCTTCGCGCCCGCCTCGGCGTCCGTGAACACGGGCTTCGGGACGCTGCGTTCGGTCGGGGCGGAGGGATTGCTCTCTGTGGTGGTCACTGCCCGTCCTGGCCTTCCTGCTCACCGGTCGTGGTGAACTTGTCGTAGAAGATGTTCTGCTCGCGCACGCCCAGTGCGGTCAGCGTCGCGATCGCCGCGTCGACCATGGGCGGCGGACCGCAGACGTAGGCATCTGCTCCTTCCAGGTTCGTCTCCAACGTCTTGACCACCTCGGTGATGAGACCGGTGTGGCCCTCCCACGGCTCGCCCTCCGCCGGCTCGGACAGGGCGGGCACGTAGCGGAAGTTCGGGAGCTTCTCGGCGAGCCCGTGGAGCTCGGGCTCGAAGCACAGGTCGCGGGCGGTGCGGGCGCCGTAGTAGAAGGTCGCCTTGCGGTCGACCCCGCGTTCGGCCATGGACCGCAGCAGGCCGAGCACCGGGGCCATGCCGGCCCCGCCGCCCACGAAGATCAGATCGGAGGTCCGCGCCTCGCGCAGGGTGAAGGTCCCGAACGGGGCCTCCACCTCCAACCGGTCGCCGACCTGCAGCTTCTCCGCCAGGTGCTCGGAGAACAGGCCGCCCGGGTAGACCTTGATGACGAACTCGAAGAGCCCCTCGCGGTTGGGGGTGTTCGCCATCGAGAAGGACCGCGTCTCCTCGGTGCCGGGGACGACGAAGTCCATGTACTGGCCCGGGAAGAACTTGATCTCCGCCGGCTCGACGAGCTTGACGACGAGGTGCCGCATGTCGTGCGTGACGGCCTCGTTGGACACCACCTCGACCGTGCCCCGGCGCAGCGGGAGGCCGCTGCGGATGATCTCCTCGTCGTAGTTGAGGAGTTCGATCACGAGGTCCTCGTAGGCGTGCGCCCGGCACAGCAGCGTCTGCCCGTCCTCCTTCTCGTAGTCCGGCAGGGCGAAGGTCGAATAGCTGTCGAGCTCGATGTCCTCGCCCTCGAGGACGAAGGACTTGCAGGCCGCGCACTGGCCTTCCTTGCAGCCGTGCATGAGCTGGACGCCGTTCTCGGCCGCGGCGCGCAGGATCGTCTGGTCCTCGTCGACCTCGATCTCGATGCCGACCGGCTCGAAACGCACCGTGTGTTTGTCGCCCAAGGGGAGGACCACCTCTCGACTCGGTTGGGCAGCACCCGCGGGCCGGGCCCCACCATCACTCCACTGTGGACGGTGATGGTCGCGGGCGGGCCCGGGACCCGCGGGTGCGACGTACTGCCGGGGACGCCCGAGCGGGCGGGTGTCCCCGGGGCGGGGGGAGGACCGGGCGGACCGGTCCTCCCCCCTCGCCTGACCCGCGCTCAGGCGTCCTTGGGAGCCGGCCGGCCGGCCGGGCCCTGGCGGTTGTAGTCCGCCTTGAACGCCTCACGCTCGGCGTCCGACATCTCGTTCAGCAGGACGTTGGGGCTCTGCAGATGCGGCATGCGCCGCATGTGGTCGAGCGTCCACATCTTCTTCGGGTCGAGGTTCAGGTGCGGCTGCGCGGTCATGGTCTTGCCGTCGTCGCGGACGAAGCCCATGTCCTTCACCACGTCGGCCCAGTTCCAGCCGTGGTACAGCGTCTCCCACTCGCGGTGGCCCACGAGGCGGCCCATGTTCGGGGTCTCGCGGCCCTGGTAGACCGGGCGGAAGGCCTCTGCGTCGGTCCAGCGGCAGACCTCGTGGCAGTACGTCCGCCACTGCCCGTCGACCTCCTGCATGACCATGTCCTCACGCACGAGGCACGGCACCATGCAGGTCCAGCAGCGGTGCGGGTACACGTAGTCGACGTCCTCGGCCACGATCGCGTTGTGGCCGTTCGGGACGGCCAGGCGGTTGTAGTTCTCCCACCACTTGCCGTACTTGTCGTACCAGCCCGGGTACTTGTACTCGAACCACTCGAAGTCCTCGTCGGTCATGCCGTCGATGCGCCAGTAGTTGGCGAGCCAACCGGTGGCGAAGAACTGCGCGACCTCGTGGACGTAGCCCTTCTCCCAGATCTGCTTCCACGACTCCTCGACGAGGTCGTGCGGGATCGTCAGGCCGTACTTCTCGAGCGGGACCAGGTAGGACCGGTAGTAGTCGTCGTAGATCCAGCGGCGCCACATCTCCGCGTACGACTCGCGGTCCTTGCGGCGGTCCTTCGTGCCGTACTCGATGAAGGTGCCGATCGCGGCGTCGACGACGCGGTGGTTGTTCCACCAGGCGTAGCGCAGGTCGCGCTCGAGCAGCTGGCGGTTGTCCTCGTCCGACAGCGCCATCAGCAGCGTGGCGTAGCCGTTGGAGATGTGCCGCGACTCGTCGGACTGCACGGAGTGGAAGACCGTCGGCAGCAGGTAGTCGCCGTTCGCCGCCGCCTCGGCCGGCATGGCCACGAACAGCGTGTTCGTGAAGGCCGTCTCGGCGACGATCGTCAGGTAGATGCTCGCCGCGGTGATCGCGTCGCCGGTGATGAACCCCTCGGCGAACTGCCGGCCGATGGTGCCGCAGTAGTCGCTCTGGAAGTTCCGCAGGCTGTTGTTGAAGCCCGCCGGGTCGATGTAGTTGTTCATGTACAGGCGCTTGAGGTTCTGCTGGATCGTGCTGTGCCGAACCTCGTCGATCATCTGGATCGCCTGGCCGTTGTGCAGCTCCGGGTTCGGGACCGCGTGGAACAGCATCGGCATCGAGCGCGCCGCCGAGATCTCCGGCAACGGGATGATCGACAGGAAGAGCTTCTGCCACTCCAGCCAACGCTCCTGGACCTGGCGGAACATGTTCCCGCGGATGGCACCGTCCTGAGCGCCGTAGACGCGGTGGTCCTTCTCCTCCTCCATCGGGAAGTAGGACCGCAGGACCTGCTTGAGCGGGTCCTTCTTCGCGGCCTTCCGGAAGGTGTAGTCGGTTCCGTACTTCATGTACGGCTCGTGGTACTGCGGCTCCCAGGCGAGTTCCTGGATCTTCTGGTGAGCCTTAGCCAAGCTCTGCCGACTCACGTCGTCTCCTCACGGTGGTGGGGTGAGAGCGCACAGAGCTGACGCCGCGGGATGGCGCGGGAGCCCGCGACGCTGTCGGGCTCTGTGCCCGAGGTTCGCGCGCCGGGGCCGGGAGTGCTCCCCGTCACAGCTCACCTCGTGCCAGGAATCACACCCTCCGCCCCCCTGAACTGCGGTCTCAATATGAGACGGTGTGGGGCTGACCAGCCCCTTTCGGGTCCGGCGATACGCCTCTAGCGTGGTCGGGGTCCGGGCGGTACCGTCCGGGCCGATCCCGGCTGCCGCGTTACCGCGGACCACAGCTGCTCCGAGAAGGGCAACCGGTTGGTCGACCAGAACGAACGCGCCGTCCCCCACGAGGCGCCGGACGACGAAGAAGGGTCCGGGCGCCGCCCTCCCCTGCCCGTCGAACCGTCGGCGGTCGGGGCCGCGGCCGAACGGGTGGCCCTCGCCCGCGAGGCGTTCCTCCACGATGAGAACCCCGATCCCGGGCTCGTGCGGGCGCCGATCCTCGCCTCGTGGACGCGCTCCCGGCAGTTCTCGGTGCCGAGCGACCACCTCGAGCTGCCGTACGAGAGCGACGCCGAGCCGGACAGCCCGCTGCTGCGCGCCGCCCGGCCCGTCATCGAGGACATCGCGGACCAGTTCGCCACCGAGCCGGTCAGCGTGATCCTGTGCGACGACGAGGGCGTGGTCATCGACCGGCGCACGGGCGACAGCGCGCTGCGCCGGCACCTGGACCGGATCTGGCTCGCCCCCGGCTTCAGCTACGCCGAGCAGTACGTCGGGACGAACGGCATCGGCACGGCCCTGGAGGGCCGCGCGCCCGCGCAGGTGTTCGGGCACGAGCACTACGTCGAGCACCTCGAGGACATGGCGTGCGCCGGCGTGCCGATCCACCACCCCGTGAACGGGAAGCTGCTCGGCGTGCTGGACCTGACCTGCTGGCGCAGCGAGGCCAGCGCGATGATGGCCGCGACCGCCGCGACGATCGCCCGGCGCATCGAGGAGACGCTGCTCGAGCAGTCCGGCCGGCGCGAGCTCACCCTGATGCACGACTACCTGTCCGCGTGCCGCCGCGGCCGCGGCGCCGTCCTCGCCGTCAGCGACGACCTGCTGATGATGAACGACCGGGCCCGCGAGCTGATCGACCCGTCCGACCAGGTGCCGCTGCTCGCCGAGGCCACGGACGCGATCCGCAGCGGGCGCCGGCGCCAGCTGCTCGTCGACCTCCCCAGCGGGGCCACGGCCCGGGTGCAGTGCCGGCCGAGCTGGGCGGAGGGCGGGCTGTCCGGCGGGGTCCTGCAGGTCCAGCTGGTGTCCCGGGCGCCGCTGCACGGCCGCCCGACCACGCCGTCGATCACCACGGCCCTGCCCGCCGCCGTCGGGTCCGGGGCGCTGTGGACGAAGTGCGCCCAGGCCGTCGACCGGCACTTCCGGATGAACGAGTGGCTGGTGCTGGAGGGCGAGTCCGGCTCCGGGCGGACCACCCTGGCCCGGGCCACCCACCAGCTGCACTCCCCCGCCGGGCACGTGCGGGTGCTCGACGCCGCGCACTGCGGCCCGCGGTGGATCGCCGAGGTGTCCGACGAGCTGCACACGGGGGGCGGCACGCTCGTCCTGCAGCACCTCGACGCACTCTCCCCGCAGCACGCGCTGGCCCTGGCCGACGCGCTGGAGCCCTACCGGGAGTCGACGGACCCGGAGCGGCAGTGGGTCGTCGCCACCCGCTCGCGGACCTCCGAGCCGGACTCGCCCGAGCTCACCGAGCTGCTGGGGTGCTTCCCGCGCAGCATCGAGGTGCCGCCGCTGCGCCACCACATCGAGGACGTCGCGGAGCTGGTGCCGTACCTGCTCGCGCGGCTGACCCGGGGCACGGACCTGCACTGCTCGCCAGAGGCCATGCGGGTGCTGATGCGCAACCGCTGGCCGGGCAACGTCGACCAGCTCTACCAGGTGCTGCGCAAGGTCGTCGCGCGCCGGCGCACCGGGACGATCCGGCCCGAGGACCTCCCGCCGGAGACGCGGGCGATCACCCGCCGGGTGCTCACGCCGCTCGAGGCGATCGAGTGCGACGCGATCGTCGACGCCCTGCTCGACACGGACGGCAACAAGGCCGAGGCCGCCCGGCGACTCGGGATGTCGCGGGCCACGATCTACCGCAAGATCCGCGGCTACGGCATCACGATGCCGGACGGCTCGGAGGTCTGAGGGACAGGCGGTCCGGTCCGGCGCTCGGGTCCCCGGCGCTCGGGTCCGACGCTCAGGTCCGACGCTCGGGTCCGAGCTCGGGCCCGGCGGTCCGGGCCCGGTCGCAGGATCCGGTCGTCAGGATCCGGCGAGGTCGTGCGGGCCGGAGGCGGGGTAGCCCTGCGCCTCGCGGACGGCCCGCCCCCACGGACGCAGCAGGGCGACGAGGGTGTCGAGGTCCTCGCCGAGGGCCTGCACGATCGGCTCGCACATCCGGTCCGTCGCGACCTCGACCTCCTCGCGCCCGGCGCGGCCCCGCTCGGTGAGCGCGCCGTCGGCGAGCAGCCCGCGGGCGACCAGCCGTTCCTCCGCGGCGTCGAGCTGCGCCGCGGTCCAGGCCCGGCTGCGGACGTAGCTGCGCAGCGGCAGGCCCCAGTACACCTCGGTGAGCAGCCCGATCTCCGTCGCGTCGAACCCGGCGGCGGTCCACGCCGCCGTGTGCGCGTCGCCGCGGTACTCCCGCAGCAGGTCACCGAGGCGCCAGACGTCGGCCACCGGGTCGCCCGGCAGGCCGAGCGCCCGCAGCCCCGCGAACAGCGGCTTCCCCTCCGGGCGCAGCGGGGCGACGGCGCGCTCCAGCAGCGCGCGGGCCCGGTCGAGGCCCTCCGGCCGCTCACCGAGGACCCGGACGAGCTGGGCGCGGGCGGCGTCCGTGCGCGCCGCGCAGATGGTCGCGGCGTCCGTGAGCGTCCAGCCGTAGGTCACCGCCGGCACGACGGCCTCGGGGTTGAACACGGCGAACGCCGACGCCACCACCTCGCCCGGCACCTGGCCGAGCAGCGATCCCCGGCTGCAGAAGTAGGCCGGGCCGTCCGGGGCGGCCACGCCGCGCAGCGACCGGGGGCTGCCCGCGAACCCGAGCTTCTCGTACGCCTCGTGGGCCTCGGGCGCGAAGTAGACCTGGCCGACGACGGGCTCGAGCGCACTCGCCAACCGCCGGGCCGGAGGGACCGTCACGCTGCCTGCCACTGTGCCTCCCGCGGATCGACCGGAGTCAGCTTAACGGACGTTCGGCCAGTTGCGGGAAGGTCCGTCACGGATGAGCGGCGTCGTACTCGGCGCGCGCGGAGTGCACGTAGGCCTGGTGGCGCTTCGCCCAGTCCGTGAGCAGCGCCAGCGTCTCGGTGAGCTCGCGGGCGGCCTCCGTGAGGCGGTACTCGACCTTGGGCGGGACGGTCGGGTGCACGGTCCGGGTCAGCAGGCCGTCGCGCTCGAGGTTGCGCAGGGTCAGGGTGAGCATCCGGCGGCTGATGTCCGGGATGCCGCGCTCGAACTCGGTGAACCGGACGACGCCCTCGGCCCCGCAGAGCGTGAGGACACCGATCGCCCACTTCCCGCTCACCCGGTCCAGCACCTCGTTCAGCGGGCAGATCTCCTGCAGCGCCGCATGGGGCACATCGGTGTTCCTCCGTGACATGAAAGTGCCTTCTTCCCTGCTCGCGACCCGTGACGAAGCATGACCTCCGTTACGGATCGTGCACCATGGGAGGCCGTCATGACAGCACCGGAGGCCCGGCGGGCGGGGACGGGCGCCCGGCTGGCGCTGCTGGCCGTGACCCAGTTCCTCGTCGCCACCGACTTCGACATCGTGTTCGTCGCGCTGCCGAGCATCGGCCGCGACCTGGGGTTCGACGCCGACGGGCTGCAGTGGGTCGTCTCCGCCTACACCGTGGCGCTCGGCGGGCTGCTGCTGCTCGGCGGGCGGGCCACCGACCGGCTCGGGGCGCGGCGGGTGTTCGTCGCCGGGCTCGTGCTGTTCGGGCTGGCCTCGCTCGCGGGCGGGCTCGCCACGGCGCCGGGCTGGCTGGTCACGGCGCGGGCGGTGCAGGGCGGCGGGGCCGCGCTGCTCACCCCGGCCACGCTGCGCCTGCTCGCGGTCGGGTTCGCCGAGGGACCGGACCGCAACCGGGCGTTCGCGGTGTGGGGCGTGGCCGGGAGCACCGGCGCGGCGGTCGGCGCCGCAGGCGGCGGGCTACTGACCTCGGCGTTCGGCTGGGAGGCGGTGCTGCTGGTGAACGTGCCGGTCGCGCTGGTCGCCGCGGTGCTGGCCCGTGGGTTGCTGCCGGCCGACGGCCCACGGGTGCGGGGGCCCTTCGACCTGCTCGGCGCTGCGCTGGCCACCGTCGGCTCGACGCTGCTCGTGCTCGGGATCGTCGACCGGTCGGCGCTGGTGGTCCTCGGCGTCGTGCTGCTCGGGGCGTTCCTGCTGGTCGAGCGCCGGGCGCCCGAGCCCCTGCTGCCGCCGGTGTCGCGCGCGCTGCTCGCACCCACCCTCGCCGTGCTGCTGTTCATGGGCGCCGTCGGCACGGCGTACTTCCTCATCACCACCCAGCTGCAGGACGTCCTGGGCTTCACCGTGCTGCAGGCCGGGGCCGCGTTCCTGCCGCTCAGCGCGCTCAGCATGGCCGGGGCGGGGTGGGTGTTCCCGCGGCTGGCGGCGCGGATCGGGGCCGGTTGCACGCTCGTCGTGGGGATGGCGGGGCTGGGCGTCTCGCTGGCGGTGCTGGCCCTCGGGTTCGGCGGCTACGCGACGATGCTGCCCGGGTTCGTCTGGGCCCTCTTCGCCGGCATCGCCTTCCCCGCCGTGTTCCGGACGGCCGCCGCCGCGGTCCCCGAGTCGCAGCAGGGCGTGGCCGGAGCGCTCGTGTCGACCGCGCAGTACGTGGGCGGGGCGGTGGGGCTGGCGGTGCTGCTGGCGTGGACCGACACCGCAGTCGCGGCGGGGCTCGGTGCGGCCGCCCTGGCGTTGCTGGCGGCGGTGCTGGGGGCGGGTCGGTCGCGATGATCCGCGTCCGGGCAGGGGGACGGTCGATCGTCGAGCGCTCTGCTGCCCGGACGTGGATCTTCGGGGCTCAGCTCGCTCGGGGCTTCGGCTTCCACTCGGTGAAGCCGGCGCGGGTGGCGTCCTCGGCGGTGCGGAACCAGGCCGCCGCCTTCGTGCGGCCGAAGTACGGGCTCGACGGCGGGTGGAACAGCAGGGAGTTCGCGTTGCCCTTGATCGTGAACTCGGGACTCGGGGCGGAGCCGTCGGGCAGCGGGGCCGCGGAGCCGGGGCCGTAGGGGCCGTCGGGGATCTCCTCGGACGCCGCGGGCTGCCGAGCCTCGGGTTCCTCCTCCAGCGTGCGCTTCCCGGCGGGCGGCTTTCCGGCGGGCGGCTTCTCGCTGGCCGGCTTCTCGGCGGGCGGTTTCTCGGCGGGCGGTTTCTCGGCGGGCGGTTTCTCGGCGGGCGGTTTCTCGGCGGGCGGTTTCTCGGCGGGCGGCATCTCGGCGGCCGGCTGCTCGGTCCGGGTCAGCAGGCCTTGCGGAGCGCGGCCGTTGCGGGCCGAGCCGTTCACGCCCGACCCGGTCGCCCCGGGCGAGCCGTTCACGCTCCCGACCGCCAGGGACTCCGCAGTTCCGATCGCCGAGGCGGACGGCGTCGCGACGGCCCGGGCCCACTCGTCGCCCACCGGCCGGCCCGTGCCGGATCGCCGCCAGAACACCCACGCGCCCGCGCTCGCGGCGCCGGCCGCGCCCGCTGCCCCGAGCAGCAGGATTCCGCGTCGCCTGAAGTTCCGTCGGTCGGCCATCCCGGGCTCCCCTCGTCGGTGCCCGTCCACCCTAAGGTTCGCCTGATCGTCACGCGGACGCGCCCGGGCGTCGCGCCCGATCGTGCTGCTCAGCCGCGTGCCTGCTTCACCTTCTCGTAGCGGGCGAGGGCCTCCTGGCGCTCGGCCCGGTGGTCGACGATCGGCTCCGGATAGCCCTCGGGGACGCCGTCGGGCAGCGCCCACGGCTGGTGCACCGCCCTGCCCTCGATCCCGCGCAGCTCGGGCACGTACCTGCGCACGTAGTCGCCGTTCGGGTCGAACTTCTCCCCCTGCGTGACCGGGTTGAACACCCGGAAGTACGGCGAGGGGTCCGTGCCGCTGCCCGCGGTCCACTGCCACCCGTGCTGGTTGGAGGCCAGGTCGCCGTCGACCAGCAGCTGCATGAAGTGCCGCGCACCCCACCACCACGGCAGGTGCAGGTCCTTGACCAGGAACGACGCCACCACCATCCGCAGCCGGTTGTGCATCCAGGCCTCGGCGCGCAGCTGGCGCATCCCGGCGTCGACGATCGGGAAGCCGGTGCGGCCCGTCTTCCACGCCTCGAACAGCGCCTCGGCGCGCCTGCCGGTGGCGAGCGGGAGGGCGTCGAACGCGCGGTCGTAGTTCCTCCGGGCCGAGCCGGGCCGCTGGAACAGGATGTCGGCGTAGAACTCCCGCCAGGCGAGCTCGCTGCGGTAGGTGTCGGCGCTCGCGGAGCGCTTGCGGGCCAGGTCGGCGAGCAGGGTCCGGGGGTGGGCGCAGCCGTACTTCAGGTACACCGACATGCGCGAGGTCGCGGGCCGGTCCGGGCGGTTGCGGTCCTCGCCGTAGTGGTCGACGGCCGCGTCGAGGAAGTCGGCCCAGGTCCGCAGGGCCGCCTCCTCCCCGGGCTCGGGGAGCTCGGCCTCGACGGTGACGTCGTCGGGGATCGCCACTGCCGGCGGCCCGCCCTTCTTCTCCGCCGGGTCCAGCCAGGAGAGCGTCGAGGCGGAGGTGTCGGCCGGCCTGCGCCACCCGTGGTCGGACCAGGCCCGGCGGAACGGGGTGAAGACGCGGAAGGGCTCGCCGTCGGCCTTGCGGACCCGCCCGGGCGCGACGGCGTAGGGCGAGCCGGTGCGCACGAGCTCGCGGCCGGCGTCGGCCAACGCCTTCTCCACGGCCTCGTCCCGGCGGTGCCCGTAGGGCCCGAAGTCGGCCGCGACGGAGCCCGTCGCGGCGCCGACGGCCTCGGCGACCCGCGGTACGAGGTCGGCCGGATCGCCGTGCACCACCAGCAGCCTCCCGCCGAGGGCGCCGTCGAGCGCGCGCAGGCAGCCGTGGAGGAAGGCGAGCCGGGCCGCCCCGCTCGGCCGGATCAGGGCCGGGTCGAGCACGAACAACGCGAGCGCCTCGGCCGCCGAGTCCGCCGCGGCCAGGAAGGTGGGCTGGTCGCCGACCCGCAGGTCACGCCGGAACCAGACGACGGAGCGCTCGGGCATGCACCGACGCTAGCGGCGCACCGGGTGAACCGCGCGCCGAACGCCCGGCCGCCGAATGCACGAACGGCACCCTCGCTCCTCCCTGGCGAGCGAGAGTGCCGTTCGTGTGTCGGACGTCGGGTCAGCGGGAGGACATCTCCACGTAGTCCCGCTCGCCGGCGCCGGTGTAGAGCTGGCGCGGGCGGCCGATCTTGTTCTGCGGGTCGGCCATCATCTCCCGCCAGTGCGCGATCCAGCCGGGGAGCCGGCCGAGCGCGAACAGGACGGTGAACATCTTCGTCGGGAAGCCCATGGCCCGGTAGATCACGCCGGTGTAGAAGTCGACGTTCGGGTAGAGCTTGCGCTCGACGAAGTAGTCGTCCGCGAGGGCCTTCTCCTCGAGCTTCATCGCGATGTCGAGCAGCGGGTCCGTGACGCCGAGCGCCTTGAGCACCTCGTCGGCGTTCTGCTTGACGATCTTCGCGCGCGGGTCGTAGTTCTTGTAGACCCGGTGCCCGAAGCCCATCAGCTTCGCGCCCTTCTCCTTGTTCTTGACGCGCTCGACGAAGGCGTCGACGTTGCCGTCCTCCACCTCCTGGATGCGGGTCAGCATCTCCAGGACGGCCTGGTTGGCCCCGCCGTGCAGCGGGCCGAACAGCGCGTTCACGCCGGCGGAGATCGACGCGAAGAGGTTCGCCTGCGACGAGCCGACGAGCCGCACCGTCGACGTCGAACAGTTCTGCTCGTGGTCGGCGTGCAGGATCAGCAGCGTGTCGACGGCCTTGGCCATGACCGGGTCGACCTCGTACGGCTCGGCCGGGAAGCCGAAGGTCATCCGCAGGAAGTTCTCCACCAGACCCAGCGAGTTGTCCGGGTAGAGGAACGGCTGGCCGACGGACTTCTTGTAGGCGTAGGCCGCGATGGTGAACACCTTGGCCATGAGCCGGACGGTGGAGAGCTCGACGGCCTTCTCGTCGAACGGGTCCAGGGAGTCCTGGTAGAAGGTGGACAGCGCCGACACCGCCGAGGACAGCACCGGCATCGGGTGCGCGTCCCGCGGGAAGCCGTCGAAGAAGCCCTTCAGGTCCTCGTGCAGCAGGGTGTGGCGGCTGATGTCCGTGGTGAACTGGTCGAGCTGGGCCTGCGTGGGCAGCTCGCCGTAGATGAGCAGGTAGCTCACCTCGAGGAAGGTCGACCGCTCGGCGAGCTGGTCGATCGGGTACCCGCGGTACCGGAGGATGCCGGCGTCGCCGTCGATGTAGGTGATGGCGGAGGCGCAGGCGGCCGTGCTGGTGAAGCCGGGGTCGAAGGTCGTCATCCCGGTCTTCGCGAGGAGCTTGCTGACGTCGACTGCCGAAGCACCCTCCGTCGGCGCCTTGATCGCCATCTCGTGCTCGCCGCCCGGGTACGTGAGGACAGCGGTGTCTGTTCCGGCGGACTCGTCAGCCATGTGGAGGTTCCCTCTCACACTCGTGTGTTCTGCGTTGGGCGCCACGCTAGTGCGCCGCCGCGCATCCGTGCCGTTCGACGGATCCGCATCACGTCCCGGGGCGGTAAGGATCACTCCGCGAGACGCTTCTTACGGCCTCCGGGTCCATGGTCGTCCCTGGCGGGCCGAACGGCATCCCCTGGCGTGTACCGGCGGTCACCGGTGGGCGTCGAGGGGAACGCGATAGTCCCAGAACTCGCGGAACCGGAACACCACCGCGACGGTCACGACCACGACCGCGATCCCACCGATCCACGCGGCCGTCCCGGGCCCGACGGCCGCGGCGGCCGGGCCGTGCCAGAGGTCCGCCAGCCGGGGCCCGCCGGCCACGACGACCGCGAACACCCCCTGCATCCGGCCGCGCATCTCGTCCGTGGCGACGGACTGCAGCATCGAGCTGCGGTACACCGAGCTGACCAGGTCGCCCGCGCCCGCCACGGCCAGCGCGATCACGGCGATCCAGAGCGACGAGGTGAGCCCGAAGGCCGCGACGCCGAGGCCCCACACGCAGATCGCGACGGTGACCGCGACGCCCTGCCGGGACACCCGCTGCAGCCAGCCGGAGAGCAGCCCGCCCGCGACCATCCCGATGGGGATGGCGGCGAACAGCAGGCCCAGCGCGAAGCCGCCGCCGGGCGGGTCGCCGAACACGGTCTGGCTGATCTCCGGGAACACCACGCGCGGCATCCCGAAGCCCATGGCGATCACGTCGACCAGGAACGAGACCAGAAGGATCTTGTGCAGGGCGGCGTAGCGGAAGCCGTCGGCGATCTGCCGAAGGCCGGCCTTCGGCCGCTCCCCGCCGGTCTGCGGCGGCACCGCGGGCAGCCGGAAGGTGGCCCAGATCGTGGCGAGCAGGAAGATCGCGTCGAGCAGGTAGAGCGTGCCCAGCCCGACGACCGGGATCAGCACGCCGGCCAGCAGCGGCCCGACGATCGCGCCGAGCTGCACCACCGTCATGTTCAGGGCGTTCGCCGCGGGGAGCTGGGCCGCCGGGATCAGGCGCGGGATGACGGCGGCCCGCGCCGGTTGGTTCATCGCGAGCATCGAGGACTGCAGCGCGAACAGGACCAGCACGACCCAGACGTTGCCGACCCCGCTCGCCGCGACCACCCACAGCGCGAGCGAGGTGATCGCGATGCCGGTGCCGGTCAGCAGCAGCATCCGCCGGCGGTCGACGGCGTCGGCGATCGCGCCGCCCCACAGCCCGAAGATCACCAGCGGGACCAGCCCGAACGCGCCGGTCAGGCCGACGTAGGCCGACGAGCCGGTCATCGCGTAGATCTGGGTCGGCACGGCGACGACCGACATCTGCGCGCCGATCGTGGTGACGATCCCGGCCGTCCACAGCCGCCGGTAGGAAGGCGTCCGCAGCGGTGTGGTGTCCGCGAAGGTGGACCGCGCCAGGCCCGCGAGCCGGGTCCGCAAGGTGCGCCCCTCCGGCAGCTGCGCCGTCGTCGCGTCGGGGTCGACGGGGACGCGGCGGGTGCCGCCCTCGCCGTGACCCGGGTCCCGGACGGGTCGGGTCGGCGCCTCCGGGCCCGCGGTCAGGCGCTCGGTGCTCGCGTCGGCCGGCCCGGGCGCCGGGACGGTGAACGGGTCCGCCCGAGGATCCCGGGCGGGACGGGTGGGCGGCTCCGGCGCCGGCCGGTGGGGCTCGGCGCGCAGCGGATCCGTGGGCTGGTCCGGGCCCGATCCCGGACGGGGGCGACTCACGTCTCCACAGGTACCACGCCCGTCCGACGGCGCAGCGGGCACGGCGGACGAGGGAACCGGACAGACGTACGCGAACCGGACGCCTGCGGAGGAGCGGACGGCACTCTCGTTCGGTCCGGTGAGCGAGAGCGCCGCTCCCTCACCCGGGAACGCTACGGCGCGAGCCGCACGACCTTCCAGGTGCGGGTGTCGCGGTCGCCGACGAAGCGGAGCCGGTCGTGCATCCGGTTGGTGCGGCCCTGCCAGAACTCGACCTCGTCCGGCACGATCCGCCACCCGCCCCAGTGCGGCGGCCGCGGGATGGCCTCGGTGTCGGCGAACCGGCGCTCGACGGCGGCCAGCGCGTCGTCGAGCACGCCCCGGTCGGCGACCACCGCGGACTGGGCCGACGCCCACGCCCCCAGCTGCGAGCCGCGGGGGCGGGTGGCCCAGTAGGCGTCGGCCTCGGCGTAGCTGGCCTGCTGGACCAGGCCCCGGACGTGCACCTGCCGGTGCAGCCCGTACCAGGGGAAGGTCGCGGACGCCTCGTGCGACTGGCGCAGGTCGCGGCTCTTCGCGGAGGTGAAGTTCGTGTAGAAGACCACCCCGCGCTCGTCGAGCCCCTTGCACAGCACCGTGCGCGAGGACGGGCGGCCGTCCGGGTCCGCCGTGGCCAGCACCATCGCGTTGGGCTCGGGGACCCCGGCCGCGCCGGCCTCGGCCAGCCAGCGCGCCAGCTGCTCGTGCCAGGTCGGGGCGAGCTGGTCGACGTCGAACCCTCCGGCGCCGTAGTCGACCCGCATGGCGGCGAGCGTCAGTTCGGTCATGCGCACCTCCTCGTGGAGCCCGACGGTATGTGGGCGCCCCGCCGGGGCGACACCCTCCGTTCGGGTCCGGTGACCGATCACACCCGGGCGGTCCGTTGTGCTCCGGCGCTGGTCGGCGGCAGGGTGACGGCGAACACGTGCGCGACCCGCGCGCGCAGCAGGGACACCGGCCGACGGCGCCACCCGGCGACGGCCGCCGGTGCGCACCGACACGTGAGGAGACCCCGGTGTCCGAAGTACCCCCGCCCCCGCCCGGCTTCAAGTCCGGCCTCGAAGGGCACGTCGCCTTCCGGACCGAGATCGCCGAACCCGACAAGGACGGCGGCGCGCTGCGGTACCGGGGCGTCGACATCGAGGACCTGGTCGGCCAGGTCACCTTCGGCAACGTCTGGGCGCTGCTGGTCGACGGCCGGTTCGGGCCGGGCCTGCCGCCCGCCGAGCCCTTCCCGATCCCCGTGCACACCGGCGACGTCCGCGTCGACGTGCAGGCCGCGCTGGCCATGCTCGCCCCGCACTGGGGCTACCAGCCGCTGCTCGACACCTCGGTCGAGGAGGCCCGCGAGCAGCTCGCCCGCGCCTCGGTGATGGCGCTGTCCTACGTCGCCCAGTCCGCGCGCGGCATCGGCATCCCGGCCGTGCCGCAGTCCCGGGTGGACCAGGCCACGACGATCACCGAGCGGTTCATGGTCCGCTGGAAGGGCGACCCCGACCCCGCGCACGTCAAGGCGATCGACGCCTACTGGGTCTCCGCCGCCGAGCACGGCATGAACGCCTCGACCTTCACCGCCCGCGTCATCGCCTCCACCGGCGCCGACGTCGCGGCCGCGCTGTCCGGCGCGATCGGTGCCATGTCCGGCCCGCTGCACGGCGGCGCCCCGGCCCGGGTGCTGCCGATGATCGCCGAGGTGGAGCGGACCGGGGACCCCGAGGCCCTGGTCAAGGGCATCCTGGACCGCAAGGAGAAGCTCATGGGCTTCGGGCACCGGGTCTACCGGGCCGAGGACCCGCGGGCCCGCGTGCTGCGGCGCACCTGCCAGGAGCTGAACGCGCCGCGCTACGAGGTGGCCGCCGCGCTGGAGCAGGCCGCGCTGCGGATCCTGCGCGAGCGCCGCCCCGACCACCCCATCGAGACCAACGTCGAGTTCTGGGCCGCGGTGATCCTGGACTTCGCCCAGGTCCCGCCGCACATGATGCCGGCGATGTTCACCAGCGCCCGCACCGCCGGCTGGTCGGCGCACATCCTGGAGCAGAAGCGGGAGAACAAGCTGGTCCGCCCGTCGGCCCAGTACATCGGCCCCGGCCCCCGCAAGCCCCAGGACGTCGAGGGCTGGGACCTGCTCGTCCACTGAACTGCCCGAACGGCACTCTCGCCCACTCGTGGTGAGCGAGAGTGCCGTTCGTGCCTCCGGGGCCGGGCGTCAGGCGGGCGCGGGGACGGGGACCGGGGCGCGGAGCCGGCGGATCGCGAGGCTGGCGACGGTGGCCAGCACGCAGAGCACCGCGCCGCCGTACCACGCGGCGTCGTAGCTGCCCAGCGCGTCCCGGACGAGGCCGGCGGCCAGCGCGGCCGCCGCGGCGCCGAGCTGATGGCTGGCGAACACCCAGCCGAAGACGATCGGCGCCGTCGGCCCGAACCACTCGCGGCACAACGCCATCGTCGGCGGCACGGTCGCGACCCAGTCCAGGCCGTAGAAGATCACGAACGCGAAGATGCTCGCGTCGAGATCCGCGCCGAACAGCGGCACGAGCAGCGCCAGCGACACCCCGCGCAGCAGGTAGTAGGCGCCGAGCAGGATCCGCGGGTCGAAGCGGTCGGTGAGCCAGCCCGACAGCACGGTCCCGGCCACGTCGAAGATGCCGACCAGGGCCAGCAGGCTCGCGGCCGTCGTCGCCGGCATGCCGTGGTCGTGGGCCGCGGGCACGAAATGTGTCTGGATCAGGCCGTTCGTGGTGGCGCCGCAGACGAAGAACCCGGCCACGAGCAGCCAGAACGTCTTCATCCGGACAACCCGGGCCAGCGTGCCGAGGGCCAGTCGGGCGGCGCCGGACCGGATCGGCGCGACGACGTCGGCCTCGGTGCCGCCGTACGGCAGCTCGCCGACGTCGGACGGGCGGTTGCGCAGCAGCAGCAGCACGACCGGGACCACGACCAGCGCCGCGGCCGCGACCGTGAGCGAGGCCGTGCGCCAACCGGAGCTCTCGACGAGGTGCGCGACCACCGGCAGGAAGATCAGCTGGCCGGTCGCGTTGGCCGCGGTGAGGACGCCCGTGACCAGGCCGCGGCGGGCCACGAACCAGCGCCCGACGACCGTCGCCACCAGGGCCATCGCCATGGAGCCGGTGCCGAGCCCGACGATCACGCCCCAGCACAGCACGAGCTGCCACGAGGCCGTCATGAACACGGTGAGGCCCGCGCCCACGGCCACCATCGCCAGCGCGACCGACACCACCTGCCGAACCCCGAAACGCTCCATGAGCGCGGCCGCGAAGGGGGCGGTGAGCCCGAACAGCGCGAGGTTCACCGACAGCGCCACCGAGATCTCCCCGATGGACCAGCCGAACTCGGCGTGCAGCGGCTCGACCATCACACCGGGCGTCGACCGGAAGCCGGCCGCGCCGATGATCGCCAGGAAGGTCGCCGCCGCGGCCCACCACGCGGGGTGCACGCGCCGGCGGCGGACGGGAGTGCTGAGTTCGCTCACGCGATGCAGCGTCGCCGATGCGTGGCGCCGACGGAAGTGGCCGAACGGACACCCTGTGAAAGAATCCGGCCATGCACCGGGTCGTCGTCCTGGCCATGCCGACCGCCATCGCGTTCGAGCTGGGGGTGCCGCACAAGCTGCTGGGCGGCGCGGCCGGCTCCGGCGGCGAGCCGCTCTACGACGTCCGGGTCACCACCCTCGACGGCGGCCCGGTCCGCACCTCGGCGGGCTACTCGGTGCTGCCCGAGCACGGGCCGGAGATTCTCTCCGAGGCCGACACCCTCGTCGTCCCGGGGCACCTCGAGGGCACCTGGATGACCGACGGCACGGTCGACGCGCGGATCGCGGAGGTGCTGCGCGGCGCGGGCCGGGTGATGTCGATCTGCACCGGCGCCTTCGTGCTCGCCGCCGCCGGCCTGCTCGACGGCCGGCCCGCGACCACGCACTGGCGCTGGACGAACCGCTTCGGGCGGCTCTACCCGCAGGTCGCGCTCGACCCGGACGTGCTGTTCGTGGACGACGGCGACGTCCTCACCTCGGCGGGCAACGCCGCGGGGATCGACCTGTGCCTGCACGTCCTGCGCCGGGACCACGGGGCCGAGGTGGCGGCGACGGTGGCGCGCCGGGCCGTCGTCGCGCCGTGGCGGGAGGGCGGGCAGTCGCAGTTCGTCGAGGCGCCGGTGCCGGAGGTGTCCGGCGCGGGCACCGCGGCGGCGCGGGCCTGGGCGCTCGACCACCTCGACGCACCCCTCGGGCTCGACGAGCTGGCCGGGCGGGCCGCGATGAGCGTGCGCACCTTCACCCGGCGCTTCCGCGCCGAGACCGGCGAGAGCCCCGGGCGGTGGCTGACCACGCAGCGGGTGCACCGGGCGCGGCGGCTCCTCGAGACCACGGACCTGCCGGTCGAGCGGATCGCCGAGCGCTGCGGCTTCGGCACCACGGTGTCGCTGCGCCAGCACCTGCACGCCGCCATCGGCATGTCCCCGCTGGCCTACCGGCGGATGTACCGGGCCCCGGCCGGCGTCTGAGCTCAGGCGACCCCGGCGAGCTCGAGCGCCCGCACGGCCTCAGCGAACTCGGCGAGCTCCCGGCCGATGTCCGTCCCCGAGGGGCGCAGCAGCAGCCCGGCCGGCCGCAGCCCGGCGACGATCCGGTGCAGGTCCACGCCCGGGGTCACCTCGACGACCGTGCGCAGCGCGGCCCCGCGCGGCGACCGCACGCCGAAGGTCAGCGGGACGTACTCCGTCGCCCCCGGGCGGCCCACCCACGCCGGGACACCGCCCATGCCGTGCTCCTGCTGGAGCAGCTCGCGGACCGCGGTGGCGTGCGCCTCGGGATCCCGCCCCGTGCCACCCGGTAGTCCGACGACGAGCTCGGTCCGGCCCCGGGCCCGCGCGGCCAGGTCGGCGACCGCGCCGGCGTCGGCCGCCGCCCGTCGCCAGTGCCCGCCGACCGCCAGGCCGATGCGGATCCGCGAGGTCCGCCCGGCCGCGACGGCGAGGGCCATCCCGGTGTCCGGGTAGCTGCGCGGCGCCTCGTGGCACCACGCGCGGGCGTAGCCGAGCCCCTCGGCCAGCGCGACGTGCTCCGGCGTCGCCCTCCCGGCCGGGAGCGCGCAGTCGATCTCCATCTCGGTCCTCCGTCCCGTTCCGAACCGGTATCTCGATCGATCATGACGGGACGTTGCAGGTTCGACGCGGACCGTGGGCCAGGTCGCCTGGACGGCCCTGCCGTTCGGCCGGCCCGGTGACCCGCCCTCACCCTCCTGGCGGCCCGGCCCCACTCCGCGCTGGCCCAACCCGCCCTGCCGGTGCGCTCCGCGCCTTGCGACACTGGGGTACGTGACCGCGTCGACCAGCACCGACCTGCAGATCCCCGCCGAGCTCCTCCCGGGCGACGGGCGGTTCGGCTGCGGACCGTCCAAGGTCCGCCCCGAGCAGCTCCGGGCGCTCGCGGACGCCGCGGACGTGATGGGCACCTCGCACCGGCAGAAGCCGGTGAAGTCGCTGGTCGGGCGCGTGCGCGCCGGCCTGCGCGAGCTGTTCTCGCTGCCCGAGGGCTACGAGGTCGTCCTCGGCGACGGCGGCTCCACGGCCTTCTGGGACGCCGCGGCGTTCGGGCTGATCCGGGAGCGGTCGCTGCACCTGACCTACGGCGAGTTCTCGTCGAAGTTCGCCGACACCACCAAGGGCGCGCCGTTCCTCGCCGACCCGGTGATCGTGTCCGCGGAGCCGGGCAGCGCGCCCGAGCCCACCGCCGACCCGTCGTGCGACGTCCTGGCCTGGGCCCACAACGAGACCTCGACCGGCGTCGCGGTGCCGGTCGTGCGGCCCGAGGCCTTCCTCGACGGCCAGCTCGTGGTGATCGACGCGACCTCGGGTGCCGGCGGCCTGCCCGTCGACATCACGCAGGCCGACGCCTACTACTTCGCGCCGCAGAAGGGCTTCGCCTCCGACGGCGGGCTGTGGATCGCGCTGCTCTCGCCGGCCGCGCTCGAGCGGGTCGCTGAGCTCGCCGCGGGCGACCGCTGGATCCCGCCGTTCCTGTCGCTGGCCACCGCCGTCGACAACTCGGTCAAGGACCAGACCTACAACACCCCGGCCGTCGCCACGCTGATCATGCTGGCCGACCAGATCGAGTGGATGCTCGGCCTCGGCGGGCTCGACGCCTGCGTCGCGCGCACCAAGGACTCCTCGAGCCGGCTGTACTCGTGGGCCGAGAAGTCGGAGTACACCACGCCGTTCGTGACCGACCCCGCGCACCGGTCGCAGGTCGTCGGCACGGTCGACTTCGCCGACTCGGTCGACGCCGCGGCCGTCGCCAAGATCCTGCGGGCGAACGGGATCGTCGACACCGAGCCGTACCGGAAGCTGGGCCGAAACCAACTGCGGATCGGGATGTTCCCGGCGGTCGAGCCCGCGGACGTCGCCGCGCTGACGAGCTGCATCGACTGGGTCGTCGAGCGGATCGGCTGAGCGGAGCTCGCGGAGCGGACGTCGGCGCTGAGCGGAGCTCGCGGAGCGGACGTCGGCGCCGAGCGGAGCTCGCGCAGCGGACGTCGGCGCCGAGCGCACTTGACGGAGCGATATCCGGGCCGAGCGGCCTGAGCGAACGTCTCCGAGCGGAGCCCGCGGGGCCGAACATCCGGTCCGAGTAGTCCCGCCCTCCCCGAACGGCCGGGGCGCCTCGCGCGACCCGGCCGTTCCGCACGCGCTGGAGTGACGGAACGTAGTCACAGCAGTAACATGCGCCTCAGGTTTACCGATCTCGGCACGACGTGCGACGGTACGGAGTGTCCACTGGCGGAAGGGGCGCCGGTGCGGACCAGAAGGCCACGTCGAGGGCCGGAAGGGCGCACCGGCGCGCCTCACTCGTCGGACACGATTCGGCAACTACCGTCACCCGGACGGGGTCAGAGCGAGCGAGGGGGCCGGCGATATGCGGGCGTTGCGGGTCGTCGGGATCACCGAGGACGGTTCGGTGGTCCTCGAGGACTCGGCGCGCCGCGAACGGTTCACCGTGCCCGCCGACGAACAGCTCCGGGCAGCCGCGCGAGGGGACCTGACCCGGCTCGGACAGATCGCGATCGAGTTGGAGAGCCAGTTGCGACCACGCGAGATCCAAGCCCGGATCCGGGCCGGGGCGTCCGTGGAACAGGTCGCCTCGGCCGCCGGGGTGCCCGTCCAGAAGATCGAGCGCTTCGCCTATCCGGTCCTCCTCGAACGCGCCCGGACGGCCGAGCTGGCGCGCGCCGCGCACCCCGTCCGGGACGACGGGCCGGACGTGCGGACGCTCGCCGAGACGGTCGCCCACACGTTCGGGCTGCGCGGGCAGGACCACACCGGCGCGGAGTGGGACAGCTGGAAGGGCGACGACGGGAAGTGGGTCGTCGCCCTCGGGTGGCGGTCCGGGCGCTCGGACATCCGGGCGCACTGGATCTTCCAGCCGGGCGCGCACGGCGGGACCGTGATCGCCCTCGACGACCACGCCCGCGACCTCGTGGAGGGCCGGCCGCAGCAGCCCCTGCGTCCCGTCGGCCCGGTCATCGACATGGCACGGCCGGACGACTTCGCGGACGAGGCCGCGGCGGAGGAGGTCGTGCCCGCCGCGGTCAACGGCGATCCCCGCCGCATCGCCCCGGAGCAGCGCCGCGGCCCCCTGCCGACGGGCCGGCGGGAGCCGGTGCGCGCGACGCGCACGGACGCGCGGTCGGACCTGGCCGGACCGCCGGCGCACCCCGCGACCCGGAGCACGGACACGCTCACCACGGACACCCGGGCGGCGGAGGCCGGGCGTCCGGGCGTCGCCGACCCCGGGCCGGCGGGGTCGGGGCCGGCGGGGTCGGGGCCGGCGGGGTCGGGGCCGGCGGTGTCGGGGTCGGCCGGGTCGGGGCCTGCGGGGTGGGGATCGGCCGGGTCGGGACCTGCCCGGTCGGAGTCGACCGCGTCGGGATCTGCCGCGTCGGGATCTGCCGCGTCGGGATCTGCCGCGTCGGGACCTGCCGGGGCGGATTCGGCCGGGCGGGACAGCGGCGACCGCGGGAACGTCGCTCGCGACGACGCTTCGGCGGAGCCGGCGCGTGACGCGGTACCGGACGTCGCAGAGCGTGCAGCCGGTTCCGAGCCCGTCGGAAAGGCCGTGCGGGACGAGCCCACGGGCGCCGAGATCGCGCAGCCGTCGACCGCGACGGCCGCACGGCCGGACGCCGCCGCGAGCCGCGGGACGGCGCAGGAGAAGGCGAGCGGCGGCGCGGCTCCGAAGAAGACGGACGCGGTGGAGGCGGACCCGGGGAAGACCGACCCGGCCAAGACCGACCCGGCCAAGACCGACCCGGCCAAGACCGACCTGGCCAAGACCGACGCGGCGGCGAAGGACGCGAAGAGCGCGACGGCGGAGGACCCCGCAGCGAAGAGCACGACGGCGACGAGCGCGACGGCGGAGGGCGCGACGGCGGAGGGCGCGACGGCGAAGGGCGCGACGGCGGAGGAGAGCTCACCGGACCCGGCGAAGGACGCTGTCGCGGGGCCCGTCGAGGAGGAGCAGCGCGACCGAGCTCCCGTCGCGAGCGAGGCGTCCGCCGAGCCGTCCGACTCGAGCGCCGCGAAGGAGAAGAACGCTGCAGCCCCGGCCGCCGAGGCGCGGCCCGCGGGCCGCGGGGAGGGCGACCAGCCCGCTCCTGCCAAGCGCACGAAGAAGGGCAAGCCGATCATGCCGTCGTGGGACGAGGTGCTGCTCGGCGTCCGCGGCCGCTGAACACGGGAACCCGCTCCGGCGAGTCGCGAGCCCCAGCACCACGAGTCACAAGCCCCAGCACCACGAGTCACAAGCCCGGCACCGCGAGTCACGAGCCCCGGCACCGCGAGTCGCGAGTTCTGGCACCGCGAGTCGGACGTTGCGGTGCCGGGACTCGGGTGTTCGGGCACCAAGATCGCTGTTCGAGACCGTTGACCCGTCAGATCTGCGCGTAGCCGTCACAAGCAGTGATCAAGGGGCGTGTCCGCTGCTGCACGCAGAATCACGCGCACTGCGAGGGCGTGCCGGCGGGGCGCCGCCGAGCGAGGTGTCACGGCGAACGCGAGTCGTCGCGGGCCCGGGGCGGGCCGGTTCGAGGGGACTGCCGACGCCGACACCCCATGCCGGCGTACCGGAACCGTCGAGGCAGGCCGACTCGACGGAGCCCGCACACCCGATCACCCCCTCCCACAGCCTGTCCACGAGTTGTGCGGCGCCATCGACGGTGTGCGCGTGCGCCTGAGCGGAGGTGCAACGACACGAGTGGGTGTGCGGGCCACAGGAGCGGGTGCCCGGGCCACGGGACCGAGTGCGCCGGCCGCAGGGTCGGGCGCGGCACCCGATGCGAGTGCGGCCGACGCCTCGCGCGCGCCCGGGCACTCCGATCAGAGGAACTGTCCGAGCAGCAGCACCACCCACGCCACCCCGAGCCCCACCGCGGCGCCGAGCCCCATCCAGCGCCAGAACGGCACCCGCCGGACCAACCACAGCGAGGGCGCGAGACCGCCCACGACCAGCACGTTCGCCGGGATCCAGAGCAGCCCGAACGCCTCGCCGAAGGCCCGGCTGAGCGTGATGTCGCCGATCGCCGCGAGCACCGCGAAGAACGCGGCGACCACGAGCCCGGTCGCCCAGGGCGTCGGTTCCTCGGGGTGCGGGGGCACAAGCGGGATCGGCTCGGTGGTGCGCCCGCGCACCAGGTCGACGCCCCCGGTCAGCGGGTCGACGTACTCGACCGGCCTGCCCAGGACGTCGGACACCCGGCCGGCGAGCTGGCGCCCCCGCCGGCTGACGATGTCCTGCTGCTCCGCCCGCACCTCGATCCCGCGGATGCTGGCCGCCACCGCGCCCCACTGCCGGAGGTCCGCGGCGAGGTCCGGAGGCAGCACGGCGTCGCCCGGCCTCCTCTCACCGAGCACCACCTGACCCCCCGCAGCAAGGTGCACGTGATCAGGGTACGGACGCGCTCACCGCGTGGAAGGCCACCGCGGCAGCCGTTGCGACATTGAGAGAGTCGACGCCCGTCGCCATCGGGATCCGCACCCGGACGTCGGCCGCGGCCAGCGCCTCCGGCGTCAGACCGGGCCCCTCCGCGCCCAGCAGCAACGCCACCCGCTCCCCCGCCAGCTTCGCCTCCGAGATCGGGACCGCCTCCGGCGCCGGCGTCAGCGCCGCGACCTGCAGACCGGCCTCCCGCAGCAGGTCCAGCGACTGTGGCCAGGGGCCGGGCAGGGGCGCGAACGGCACCCGGAGCACGTGCCCCATCGACACCCGGACCGACCGCCGGTACAGCGGATCGGCGCAGCGGGGCCCGAGCAGGATTCCGTCGACGCCGAGGGCCGCGGCGTTGCGGAACAGGGAACCGAGGTTCTCGTGGTCGTTCACGCCCTCGCACACGGCGAGGACCCGGGCGGTCCGCGCCAGCTCCCGGGCGTCGACCGGCTCGGCGCGGTCGGCAGCGGCGAGCACTCCGCGGTTCAGGTGGAAGCCGACGGCGCTGGCCATGGTGTCGGCGTCCGTGGCGTAGGCGGGGACGTCCAGATGGGCGAGATCGGTGGTGAGCTCCTCGAGCCGACGGGGTACCCCGAGCAGGGACCGGACGGGATAGGGGGACTCGATCAGACGTCGGACGACGACCACACCCTCCGCGATCACGAGCCCCCGCCCCCCGGGGCGGTCGGGCCTGCGGTCGGCGGTGGTGAGGTCGCGGTAGTCGTCGAGCCGGGGGTCGGTGGGGTCGCCGATCGCGGTGATGATGGCCACGGCGACCGATCGTCCCAGGTGGTCTGCCGTTCGTCGCACGGGGTCGCCCGGTCAGCCGGTACCGCCACATAAGGGGATGTGTCACGGTGGAGAGCCGCCGCGGGCGGACCGGCAGCTAGGAGGCATCGGGAGAGCATGGGCCAGGACGTCGACCGGACCCGGTTCAGTCGGCGGGAACGCCAGCGGTATCGAGCCAAGGTGCAGCGTTGCCTCGAGGCGTTGACGAAGATGCTGCGGGAGCACCCGTTCGCCGAGGACGACCCGATGACCGGTATCGAGGTCGAGCTGAACCTGGTCGACGGGGCGCTGAGCCCCTCCATGACCGGCAAGGACGTCCTCGAGGCCATCGGCGGCAACGAGTTCCAGACCGAGCTCGGCCGGTGGAACATCGAGCTGAACCTCCCACCGCGCCCGCTCCCCGGCGACCAGTGGCGCCACCTCGAGCACGAGTTGCTCGACGAGCTGGCCGTCGCCCGCGCCAAGGCGCGGGACTGCAAGTCGCAGCTGGCGATGATCGGGATCCTGCCGACGCTGGAGCGCTCCCACCTCGTCGCGGAGTCGATCTCGGCCGACGACCGCTACGCCGTGCTCAACGACCAGATGCTGGCCGCGCGGGGCGAGCCGATCCACGTGGACATCTCCGGCGGGGACCCGGGCGGGCTGCACGCCGTCGCGCCGGAGCGGTTCACCGCGGACTTCGAGACGATCATCCCCGAGGCGGCCTGCACGTCGATGCAGCTGCACCTGCAGGTCTCGCCGAGCTCGTTCCCGGCGTACTGGAACGCGGCGCAGTGCCTCGCGGGCGTACAGCTGGGGCTGGGGGCGAACTCGCCGTTCCTGCTGGGCTCGCGGCTGTGGGCCGAGACCCGGATCCCGCTGTTCACGCAGGCCTGCGACGTGCGGACGGTCGAGCTGCGCAACCAGGGCGTCCGACCGCGGGTGTGGTTCGGGGAGCGCTGGATCTCCTCCGTGCTCGACCTGTTCGCGGAGAACGCGCGGTACTTCCCGGGGATCGTCCCGTTCCCGGGCGACTCCGACCCGATGACGACGCTGCGCAGCGGCGGGGTACCGGACCTCGACGAGCTCAAGCTCCACAACGGCACGATCTGGCGGTGGAACCGCCCGGTGTACGACGTCGCCGACGGCCAGCCGCACATCCGGCTGGAGAACCGGGTGCTGCCGGCCGGGCCGACCGCCGTCGACATGGTGGCCAACGCGCTGTTCTTCTACGGGTTGCTGCGCGTGCTCGTGGAGTCCGACCAGCCGCTGTGGCAGTCGATGTCGTTCGAGGCGGCCGAGGAGAACTTCACGACGGCCGCGCGGCACGGCATGGAGGCGCCGCTCTACTGGCCGGGCACGGGATGGATCAAGCCGGACGAGCTGGCCCTGCGCAAGCTGCTCCCGCTCGCCCACGAGGGCCTGTCGCGGTGGGGTGTGAGCTCGGCCGTCCGGGACCGCTACCTGACGGTGATCGAGCGGCGGTGCGTGACGGGCCGGACGGGCGCGACCTGGCAGCTCGACACGGTCGCGGCCCTCGAGGCCCGCGGCTCGAGCCGGCAGGGCGCGCTGACCGGGATGCTGGAGCGGTACCTCGAGGCCTCGGAGGCCAACGAGCCGGTCCACACCTGGGCCCTCCCCGCCTGAACACCCGCGACCTCCCGACCCGCGGTGCCGGAGCTCCCGACCCGCGGTGCCGGAGCTCCCGACCCGCGGTGCCGGAGCCGTCGGCGGTGACCACCGGGTGTTCGCGATCGTGAACACCCGCGCCGTTCCGCCCCACCGCGCCACCGCGGGTTCCTAGGGTTCCTCTCGTCCCACCGGCCGCCCGCGATCCGGGCACCGCCGGTTCACCGCTCGCTGCACCCGCGGCCCTCCGCGGGCGGGAGCGCCTGCCCACGAGAGGGAGCGATGTCCCCATTCCGCATGCCCGGGAGGCGGTGACGTGGCCGCCTTCCGGATGTTCGGCCGCCCGGCCGGGGCGGCGCGGGAGATCGTCCCCGGCAGCGCGACCAGCCACGCCCGGCCCTCCCGGCGCGCGGAGGACCTGCTCGCCCCGCCCCGGCGCGACTGGGAGCGCCCCGGGACCCTCGGCGACGCCCCCGCCGACACCCACCGCGACACGGACGCCGACACCCCCACCGACCCGTACGGCTTCCCGCCGATCACGGCGGACTCCGTCCCGGCGCGTGGGCTCCTCGGCTGGCCCGACGCCGGTTCCCCGGCCGTCGCCGCCGCCTGGTCGGTCGCAGGGGACGCCTTTCCGACGACGGCCGCGCGGCCGGACCAGACCCCGACCCCCCTCCCGGCCCGGAACCCGGGCCCGACCCCCGCCCGCAACCCGGACCCGGCCCCCGACCCGGCCCCCGACCCGGCCCGGAACCCGGGCCCGACCCCGACCACAGCCGAGGACGCCCCCGTCCCGCACCCGGCGGAGGCGGCCGCGCTGGCCGCCGCCTTCGCCGCCGACTACCTCTCCTGGGACGAGGACGACCCCGATCGTCGCGCCGGTGTGCTCGGCGACTACCTCGCCGACCGCAGGCCGGTCCGGCTCGGCTGGTCCGGGCACGGGCGGCAGCGCGCCGACTTCGCGCTGTCCGGGCTGGTCCGGCCCGACGGCGAGGGCCGGGTGCTCGTCGACGTCCGGGTCCGCGTCACCCCGTACCGCCGGGTCCCCGGCGGCCGGCCGGGTCCGGCCGACGACCCGGACGAGGGACCGGCCGTCCCGGCGGCCGCACCGGCTCCGGCCGCCCGCGGCTGGCGCGGGCTCCCGGGCCGGTGGGTGCGCCTCGGCGTGGCCGTCCGGGTGGAGGGCGACCGGCTGGTCGTCGACGCCGAGGAGGAGCTCGACGGCGCCGAGGAATCCACTGCCGCGGCGCACGAGGCCACCGCCCCCGACGCGGCACTCGACACCGCTCTCGACGACGACGCTCCCCTGGAGGTGCCATGACCGGCTTCCGCCCGCCCTCCGTCGCCGGCGTGTCCGGCGGCGTCGGCACGACCACGCTCGCCCTCGCCCTGCACGGCCGCGACGGCGGGACCGGCGCGGGCGCCGACGCCGACATCGTGGTCTGCCGCAGCAGCGCCGAGTCGCTGGACCGGGCGCTGCGCATCGCGGACCTCTTCGATCCCACCGCCGTGCCGGCGGTGCTCGCCGTGACCCTCGACGGAGCCGAACGGCGGCATCCCGAGCGTCTCGACGAGCTCGGCCCGGGCTGGTCGGCGGTGGTGCCGCTGCCGCACGTCGGACGCTGGCGCGGGATCGTCGACCCGTACCGCGAGGCGGCGGGGCTGCTCGGGACGCCCCGGGAGCGGCTCCCGCGTGCCCTTCGGCCCTACCTCGACGCCGTCGCGCGCCTGGCGCGGGCCGTCGCCGACTCGGGACGGCTCGGCCGCCCGGCCCCGGCGGGTCGGCCGGTCCCGGCACCGCTCGGGCACGCGCCGCTGCCGCCCCTGAGCCCGCTCCCCTCGCAGCCGGTGGTGACCCGAGCCCGACCCGCCCCGATCGCGCCCCACCGGGAGCAGCGGCGCGTCGACGTGCCCGCGTTCACCTCGTACCGCTCCTTCGTCCCGGTCGGCGCCGACGGTCCGCTCGCGTCCGTACCCCGACCCGCACAGGTTGTCCCTCAGCGGCCGGTCGACGTCGACCGCGCCCCCGCTCCGAGCGGCACGATCACCGCGGCTCCACCCGAGCCGGCCCCACCGGTTCCCACCGAGTCCCTCCATCCCGACCTCCGCCCCGTCCGCGGGATCCGGATCCTCGAGGTCGGCCCGGTTGCGGCGACGAACCCCGAGCGGCGGGAGTGAGCCCGTGCTCCGCCTCCTGCTCGCCGCTGCGCTCGCGGTGGCCGGACTCCTGAGCGCGAGCCCGACGGCACCGGCCCTCCACCTGACGGCGGGCGACACGGCCGACCCGACCCCCGTCGACGGCATCCGGGTGATCCCCGCCCCCACCCGCGCCCCGTTCCTGGAGCGGATGGCCGCCCAGCAGTGCCCGGAGCTCGCGCCCGTCCGCGGCGGCGGGGTCTGGCGGGTGGCGGCCCGTTCGGCGGACGAGCCCGCCCCCGTGACCGGGCTGCGGCGCACCTGTTCCGCCCTCCGCACGGGCGTCGCGACCCTGATCCGGCAACCCGCCCCGGCCGGCAGCTGCGCCGCCGCCTGCCCCGACGCCCTGCGGAAGGCCGTGACCGGGGCCCGCGAGCGCGCCGTACCCGCCGCGGCACCCAGGGCGTGGACCGGCGGCGGGACCGCCTGCACCCCACCCGACCCGACCGGCGGCGACGGCTGCGTCACCGGCGCGACCCGGCACGGCGTCGCCGCGGTGACCGCCGCGTTCGGCCCCCTCGGCGGCGGCCCGACGATCCGCTCGGCCGGCTGCTGGGACGCCCACGCCTGGAACCCGCGAAGCGACCACCCACAGGGCCGCGCCTGCGACTTCTTCCCCGGCACGGCGGGCGCCTTCCCCGGCGGCGACGAGCTCGCCGCCGGCTGGGCGGTCGCGAACTACCTGCGCGCGCACGCCGGGCCGCTCGCCGTCGCGTACCTGATCTGGCAGGGCCGCTACTGGGACCCGTCGGTCCCCGACGACGGCGGCTGGGGCCGGCCCTACACGAGCAGCGTGTACGACACGAGCGACGTCACCGGCGGCCACTTCGACCACGTCCACGTCAGCTTCGCCCAGTGAGCGAGGAGGAGTGACGCCGTGCCACCCCCCGACCTGACCGCCCGCCTCGCACGCCTGCTGGCCACCGGCGTCGCCGCCCTGCTCGGCTTCGTCGGACCGGGGACCGCGGCCTCGCCGGCCGACGTACCGGTGGTCCGGACCGCGGCCGAACGCGCGGACAGCGGGGGCGAGCGGGTCCGCCGGATCCCGGCCCCGCCGCGCCGCCCCGCAGCCCTCGGTCACGGCCGGGGCACCGGAGCCCAGGACGCCGTAACCGGCACCCGCCGATCGCGAGGCGCCGGAGCCCGCGCCGGCGAGGGCCGCACCGCCGCGGCGGCCCTCGGCTGGGGCACCCCGAACCGGGAGGACGACTTCACCGACGGGCTGGAGGGCTGGGGGCTCTACGACGGCACCGGGCACGGCGGGAAGGGCCGCCGCTCCCCCGACGCCTTCTCGATCGAGGACGGGATCCTCGTCGTCACCGGCTCGCCGGACGGCACGACCGGCGGCATGGCCTGGAACCCCGGGCAGGAGTACGGCCGCTGGGAGGGCCGCGTCCGGGCCCCGGAGAGCGACCGCAGCTACCACGCCCTGCTGCTCCTGTGGCCCGACGCCGAGGACTGGCCCTCCGGCGGCGAGGTCGACTTCATGGAGATGTCCGACCCCGACCGGCAGAACACCGACATGTTCCTGCACTACGGCTCGGACAACTCGCAGCTGCACGGCAGCGTGGAGATCGACGCCACGCAGTGGCACAACTGGGCCGTGGAGTGGACGCCGGACCACATCGCGACGTTCGTCGACGGCGAGGAGTGGTGGCGCACCGAGGACCGGAAGACGCTGCCGCCGGGGCCGATGCACCTCACGGTCCAGCTGGACTGGTTCCCGCACGGCGGCGCGGTCCGCGAGTCCCGGATGGAGATCGACTGGGTCCGCCAGTACGACCTGTGAGACCGGAGCACCCCCGCGCACGCGAGTGGGCCCCGGCCGATCCGGCCGGGGCCCACTCGTTTCCCGAACTGACGCGCCGCTCCCACCACGAAGCGACGTGACTGAAGTTAGCCTACCCTTTACTGCTGTCACAACCCCTGGGCGGAAATCCGCGCGAGATCGGCCGAAACGGGGGCATAGCGTTGAGCCGTGCACGAACCCGCCCGGAACCCCCCGGCGACCGACCCCGACCTGCCGGTGACCGACCCGAGCGCGATCGACCCGAGCGCGACCGGCGAGACCGAGACCGGCTCCGCGGCGACGGATCCCCCCGCCACCGAGCCGGCGGCCACCGCCGCCGCACCGACGACGGCCCCCGCGGGACCCCGCTGGGGCGCCCTGGCCGCGGTCTCGGTGACCGTCCTGGCCTGGGCGAGCGCCTTCGTCGGGATCCGGTTCGTCGGCCGCGCCTACGAGCCGGGCGCGCTCGCCCTCGGCCGCCTCGCCGTCGGCACCCTGGCGCTCGGTGCCCTGCTCCTCACCCGTGGCCGCTGGGTCCGCCCGACGGCCCGCGAGTGGGCCCTGCTCCTGCTGTGCGGCCTGGCCTGGTTCGCCGTCTACAACGTCGCCCTCAACGCCGCGGAACAACGCGTCGACGCCGGCACGACGGCGATGCTGGTCAACATCGGCCCGATCCTCATCGCCCTGTTCGCGGGTGTGCTGCTGCACGAGGGCTTCCCGCGCTGGCTGCTGATCGGGGCCGGGGTGGCGTTCGCCGGCGCCGTGGTGATCGGCGCGTCGACGGCCGGCGGCGACGGCGCGGACCTGCTCGGCATCGCGCTGTGCGTGGTCGCCGCCGTCACCTACGCCGTCGGGGTGCTGGCCCAGAAACCCGTGCTGCGCCGGCTTCCCGCCCTGCAGGTGACCTTCCTGGCCTGCGGGATCGGGACCCTCGCCTGCCTCCCGTTCGCGGGCTCGCTGGCGCGTGACCTGGCCGCGGCGGAGTGGAGCGCGACGGCCGGGCTCGCCTACCTCGGGCTCGTCCCGACCGCGCTGGCCTTCAGCACCTGGGCCTACGCCCTGGCCCGGATGGACGCCGGCCGCCTCGGCGTGACCACCTATCTCGTCCCGCCGATCACGGTCGGGCTCTCGGCGCTCCTGCTCGCCGAGGCGCCGCCCGCCCTGGCCCTGGTGGGCGGTGCGCTCTGCCTGCTCGGCGTCGGCCTGACCCGCCGCCGCTAGGCATGGTCCCGCCGCCGCTGGACCCGACCCCGCCGCCGGGATCGAACCGCCTCCAGGATCGAACCACCTCCAGGATCGAACCCTGCCGTAGGCAGGGACTCCCGCGCAGGGCAGGGACCCCGAGAACGAACCAGGCCCCCCGGCCGGAGCCGGAGGGCCTGGCCCTTCCCGAACTGACGCGCCGCTCCCACCACGAAGCGACGAGAATGAAGTTAGCCTTACCTAGCTAACGCCGTCAAGCCCTTGCTCCGGAGGAGTTCCGGGATCCCCTGCCGCCGGGCCAGGACCAGCCCGACGACCAGCACGGACAGCACCGTCACGATCCCGCCGACGACCAGCGGCGCGCGCCCGCCGAAGTGCTCGGCCAGCAGTCCCAGCAGCGGCCCGCCCAGCGGCGTCCCGCCGAGCAGGAGCAGCATGTAGAGCCCCATGACCCGGCCCCGCATGGTCGGGTCGACCGAGAGCTGCACGGACGAGTTCGCGGCCGTCGTGAAGATCAGCGCCGCGAACCCGACCGGGACGAGCGCGAGCCCGGCCGCGAGGTACGTCGGCATCAGCCCGGCGACCACGAGCAGGGCACCGAACACCACCCCGGCGCCGGCGACCAGGCGCAGCCGCGGCTTGCGGGTGCGGCGGGCGGCCGCCGTCGTGCCGAGCACCGACCCGACGGCCAGCAGCGTGGTGAGCAGCCCGTAGCCCTCGGCGTCCCGGCCGAAGACGTTGCGGGCCAGCAGCGCCAGCGTCATGAAGAAGTTGATGCCGAAGGTCGAGACCAGGAAGACCAGCACCATCACGGCCACGAGGTCCGGCCGGCTCCGCACGTAGGCGAGCCCGTCGCGGAGCTGGTGCGGGGCCCGCGGAACCCGCTCGGTGCGGTACAGCTTCTCCGGCCGCATCAGCAGCAGGCCGGTGATCACCGCGGCGAAGCTCGCGGCGTTGATCAGGAAGACCCAGCCGGTGCCGACCGCGACGATGAGGACGCCGGCCACCGCGGGCCCGACGATCCGGGCGAGGTTGAAGCACAGCGAGTTGAGCGCGACCGCGTTCACCACCTGGCCGGGGCCGACCATCTCGGACACGAAGGCCTGCCGCATCGGGGCGTCGAGCGCGGAGAAGCAGCCGAGCAGCAGGCACAGCAGGTAGACCTGCCACAGCGCGACCACGCCGGTGAGCACGACCGTGCCGAGCACCACCGCGCACAGCCCCATCGCGAGCTGCACCGCGACCAGCACGAGCCGCTTGTCGACGCGGTCGGCCAGCACCCCGCCCCAGAGCGAGAGCACGAGCGTGGGCGCGAACTGCAGGGCCGCCGCGATCCCCAGGGCGGTCGCGCTGCCGTGGGTCAGGTCGAGGACCAGCCAGTCCTGCGCGATGCGCTGCATCCAGGTGCCCACGTTGGACACGATCTGACCGGAGATGAAGTACCGGTAGTTGGGCACGCGCAGCGAGGCGAACATGCCTCCCGGCGGTGAGTGCGCGGAATCCGGACCTGAATCGGAGCCAGCAGGGACCGGGGTTTCCGCGACAGCACTCACGATGTAGTTAGTTTACTACAACTACCCGAAGAGGGCACGCAGCGGGCCGACCGCGAAGTAGCCGACGAACGCCACCGCGACGACCCACATCAGCGGGTGCACCTGGCGCGCCTTGCCCGTGGCCGCCGACAGCACGACGTAGCTGATGAAGCCGGCCCCGATGCCGTTGGCGATCGAGTACGTGAAGGGCATGATCACGACCGTCAGGAAGGCCGGCAGCGCGGTCCGCAGCTCGGTCAGGTCGATGCCCGAGACCTGCCGGAACATCAGCGCCCCGACGACCACCAGCGCCGGCGCGGCCGCCTCGACCGGCACGATCGCGTAGAGCGGGGTGAAGAACATCGCCGCCAGGAACAGCACGCCGGTGAGCACGTTGGCCAGCCCGGTGCGCGCGCCCTCGGCGATACCGGAGGCGGACTCCACGAAGACCGTGTTCGACGACGACGAGCCGACGCCGCCGGCCACCGCGCCGGCGCCCTCGACCACCAGGGCCCGGCCGATGTTCGGCAGCTGCCCCTGCTTGTCGGTCAGCCCGGCCTGCTGGCCGAGCCCGGTCATCGTGCCCATGGCGTCGAAGAAGTTGGCCAGGACCAGCGTGAACACGAGCAGGATGACGGTGAGCGCGTCGAGCCGGCCGAAGGCGCCGAAGGAGAAGTTCCCCACCAACGACAGGTCGGGCCATCCGACGATGCTCTTCGGCAGGGCCGGAACGGACAGCGACCAGCCCTTGGGGTTGGTGGCCGACGACCCGACGTGCGCGATCGCCTCCACGATGATCGCGATGATCGTCGTCACCACCACGCCGATCAGCAGCCCCGCCCGGACCCCGCGCACCACCAGGACGCCCGTGATCAGCAGCCCGAGCACGAAGACGAAGGTCGGCCAGGAGGCGATCGAGCCGTTGATGCCGAGGCCGACCGGTACCGTCGTGTTCGCGGCGTCGGGCAGGCGGCGGACGAAGCCGGCGTCGACGAGCCCGATCAGCGCGATGAAGGCGCCGATCCCGACGGCGATGGCGGACTTCAGCGCGGCGGGCACGGCGTTGAACACCGCGGTCCGGAAGCCCGTCACGGCGAGGACGACGATCACGAGGCCGTCGAGCACGACCAGGCCCATCGCCTCGGGCCAGGTCATGAGCGGTGCGATCGTGACCGCGAGCAGCGTGTTGATGCCGAGCCCGGTGGCGATGGCGAAGGGCAGGTTCGCAACGAGCCCGAAGAGGATCGTCATCACGCCCGCGACGAGCGCCGTCACGGCGGCGACCTGCCCGATCGGCAGGATGTTGCCCAGCGCGTCGGCCTTCGCACTCGGGTCACCGGGCGCCACGCTGCCGAGGATCAGCGGGTTGAGCACGATGATGTAGGACATCGTCACGAACGTGACGAGGCCGCCGCGCATCTCGCGGGACACCGTCGTCTTGCGTTCCGTGAGCTTGAACAGGCGCTCGAGCACGGGCACACCGTAAGCGTCCGGTCCGCGCGCCGCTCACCCTGTGGGCAGTGCGGACCGGATCCGGCCGGGCCCCTCGAGCTGCGGAAAGGCCGGGTTTGAGGACGCTGCCGCCGGGCACTCGGCCCGATTGTGACCCGGTCGTGATCACCCGAGTGGGTCCGGCACCTCCGCCGCCCGCGCGGCCGCCCGCAGGGCCGCTCCGGGGACCGGGCGGCCGTGCCCGACACACGCCAGCGCGACGTCGACCTCGGCGAACCGGCGGAAGGAGCGCCGCGCGAGCTCGCGGTCCGTGTTGAACGGCCCCAGGATCACCCCGCCCTCGTACTCGGCCGCGACGTCGCCGGTGAAGACGACGCCCGCGTCGTCGAGCACGAGCGCGAGGCTGCCGGCGGTGTGGCCCGGCGTGGGCAGCACCCGCGCGCCCGAGGCGAGCACCTCGCCGTCGGCGAGCTCGCGGTCCACCCGGGCCGGTGGCGCGTCGGGGAGGCCGGCCGCGACCTGCCGGTGCAGCACCTCCTCGGCCGGGGTGAGCAGCGGCGGCGGCCCGGGCCGCTCGCCGCGGACCACCGGGGCGTCGGCGGCGTGCACGAGGATCCGCGCGTTCGGCCAGGTGGCGACCTCGGCCGCGGAGCCGGCGTGGTCGGCGTGCCAGTGCGTGAGGACGACGTCCGTGACCGCCTCCGGCCCCAGCCCCCAGTCCCGGAGCGCGCCGGCGATCGCCGGAGCGCTGCCGAGCGGTCCGGTGTCGACGAGCAGCACCTCCTCGCCGCGCCGGTGCAGGTAGGCCTGGCCGGGGTTGCCCACGAGCATCCGCAGGTCCGGCCGCAGGTCGACGACGTCCATGCCGCGAGCCTGGCAGTGCCCGCCCCGCCCCGGAGCCGTGTTCGCCCAGGGCGAGGCGGCGGCCGGCCGTGTTCGCCCAGGGCGCGGCGGCGGCCGGCCGTGTTCGCCCAGGGCGAGGCGGGGGCCAGCCGTTCGCCGGGGGCGAGCGCGGGGGCGGGCTAGGCTCGGCGCGTGGTCGATCCGCCGCCCCTGCCCCGCAGCACCAGCGACGTCGCGCTGGTCGCGGGCATCGGCACGCTGCTGTGGCTGCTCGGCGCCGTGGGCCTGCTCGTCGCCCACGTCGTGGCCGGGCGGCCGTTGGACATCTGGTTCACCACCTGCGTGACCGGCGCGGTGCTCGGCGGGATCGGGTTCGGCATCTTCCGCTGGCAGCGGGCGGCGGCGCGGCGCGGCTCCCGGCTGGCCCAGCGCGGCCTCGACGACTGAGGCCGGCCCGGCGAACTAGGCTCGCGGCATGACCGACCGTCCCACCGCCGTCGTCACCGGGGCCAGCTCCGGCATCGGAGCCGCCACCGCCCGCGCCCTCGCCGAGGCCGGCTTCCACGTCGTGCTCGGCGCCCGCCGCGTCGACCGGCTGGAGGCCGTCGCCAAGGAGATCGACGGCACGGCGCTGCGGCTCGACGTCACGGACAAGGAGTCGGCCGCCGCCTTCGTCGAGGCCGTCCCGGCCTGCCGGCTGCTGGTGAACAACGCCGGCGGAGCGAAGGGCCTCGAGCCGGTCGCCGAGGCCGACGAGGACGACTGGCGCTGGATGTTCGAGGCCAACGTGATCGGCACCCTGCGGATGACCCAGGGCCTGCTGCCGAAGCTGCGCGCCTCCGGGGACGGGCACATCATCACGGTCACCTCGATCGCGGCGCTCGCCCCGTACGACAACGGCGCGGGCTACACCGGCGCCAAGCACGCGCAGGCGATGCTGCACCGCACCCTGCGTGGGGAGCTGCTCGGCGAGCCGATCAGGCTGACCGAGATCTGCCCCGGGATGGTGGAGACCGAGTTCTCGCTGGTCCGCTTCGAGGGCGACCGTGAGAAGGCGGACAACGTCTACCGCGGCCTGCAGCCGCTCACCGCCGAGGACGTGGCGGACGTGATCGCGTTCGCGGCGACCCGGCCGAGCCACGTGAACCTGGACCAGATCACGCTGATGCCGCGGGCCCAGGCCAGCGCCAGCCGGGCCCACCGCGAGGGCTGACGGCCCGGGCCCGGCTCAGACGGTGTCCTCCGAGCGCCGGTTCTCGTAGGCGGCGTCGCCGGGGGCGCGCCCCGCCTCGGCCTCGGCGATGCGCTCCTCGGAGTCCAGCAGGATGCCCTCGGCCTCGGCGTACCGGTCCTCGTCCGGCCCGGTGACCCGCGCCTCCTCGGGCAGCGGCTCGGCGCGGGTCTCGGCCCGCTCCGCGGCGGTGGCGTGCCCGGTGTCGTTCACTGAGGGATCGGTCATGGACCGTGCCTACCCGAGGCGGCCGGGCGCCAACCGCGGGCCGATCGACGGGCGGTCCCTCGGGCGGTCCGGCGGGTGGTTCAGAGGGCGGTGAGCCGCTGCCACTCGTCCCAGGACAGGGTCCAGTCCCAGACGTCGCCGTCCCGGGCCGAGAGCTGGACGGGGGTGCCCGTGACCTCGACCGGGTCGCCGTAGAGCGCCGTGTCGTAGTAGGCCTTGGCGTTCTCCAGCGACAGGTTGACGCAGCCGTGGGTCACGTTCGAGGAGCCCTGGGCGTTCGCCGAGGCCGGGTTGGCGTGGATGAACTCGCCGTTGTTGCTCATCCGCACGGCCCACTTCTCCACGACGTCGTAGCCGTACTGCTGGCTGACCATCCGCTTGTCGGTGAACTTCTCGGTCACCACGTGGATGCCGGAGCGGGTGTTGCGGTCCGGGTCGTCGGCCAGGCCGTAGCTCGCGGGGTAGTTCGCGACCTGCGTGCCGTCCCGGACCACGATCATGCGGTGCGACCGGGCGTCCGCCTTGACGACCTGGGCGCGGCCGATCTGGAAGTCGCTGGTCACGTCCGCGGCGCCGAACTGCCCGCCGCCGTAGTCGACGCCGTAGAGCTTGGCCGACACCGAGACCTTCGTGCCGGCCGGCCAGTACTCCTTGGGCCGCCAGTGCACGCGCGAGCCGCCGGCCTCGTCGGGCAGCCAGCCCCAGGCGCCCTCGACCGGCACCGAGGTCTGCACGCTCAGCGCCCGCTCGACGGCCGCACGGTCCTCGACATGGCCGTTGAACTGGATCTCGATCGGGGCGGCGATGCCGACGGTCCGGCCGTCGCCGATGTTGAGCACGCCCCGGACCTGCTGCTTCGGGACGATCGTGTGGAAACCGCCGGCCAGCGGCACGCCGACCCCGTCCTCGCCCTTGGCCGTGCCGGACCAGGTGTACTCGGTGTCGTAGCCCAGGGGCTCGGTGCTCGTCCAGACCCTGCGGTCCTCGTTCAGCGCGCCCGCGACCTGCTTCCCCTGGGGGTTGGTCAGCGCGACCTGCTCCAGGGTGCCGTTCGTCACGCTCACCGTGACGGGTGACGTGACGGGGACCCCGGTGGCCTGCGCGGCCGGCTGGTAGGCCAGCGTCGCCGCCCGCGCGAGCAGCGCCGGCGTGGCGTCACCGCCACGCCCGGCGGCCGTCGCCGCCGTGACCACGCCGACCGTCCCGACCACGATCACGGCCAGGACCAGCAGGATCCGCCTCATCGTCCTCCCCCGTACGGAACTCGCCCCCACATCAGGACGCGGAGGGGCGGCGGACGTTGCCCGTGGCACGCGTCCGGTCGACGAGGTTACGCGTCACCACCGACAGCGACGACCGCCGATGCGGGCGGGGTTCCACACGCCCCGCGCCGGTCAAACGTCACGAAGGGTCACAGGGCGCAGCCCACGAGGACGGGCTCCGGGTGCAGGTCGACCCCGAACCGGTCGCGCACCCCCGCGCGGACCTCACGGGCCAGCGCCAGGAGGTCCGCGGTGCTGCCCCCGCCGCGGTTGGTGAGGGCGAGGACGTGCCGGGTGGACAGCGCGACCCGGCCCCCGGGCCCCTCGTGGCCGCGGGTGAACCCGGCGTGCTGGATGAGCCAGGCCGCCGGCAGCTTGCTGCGGCCCTCCCCCGCCGGCCAGCGCGGCATCGCCGGGTCCGGGACCGCCGCGTCGTCGACGATGGGGTTGGTGAAGAACGAGCCGGCGCTCCAGGTGTCGTGGTCGGCGGCGTCGAGCACCATGCCCTTGCCGCGGCGCAGCTCGAGGACCGCCTCGCGCGCGACCGCGGCCGGCACCGTGGAGCCGGGGTCGACGCCGAGGGTGCGGGCGAGCTCGGCGTAGGCGATCGGCATGCTGGCCCCGCCGCCGGGCAGCGCGAACCGCACCCGCAGCACGATCGCGGCCCCGGTGTTCTTGAGGACGCTGGTGCGGTAGCCCAGGCCCAGGTCGGCGGCCGGGACGTGGGTGCGGACGGCACCCGTGCGCCGGTCGTAGAGGTCGACGTCGACCAGCAGGGCGGAGACCTCCACGCCGTACGCCCCGACGTTCTGCACCGGGGTGGCACCGGTCAGGCCGGGGATGCCGGACAGGCACTCCAGCCCGCCGAGGCCCTCGGCGACCGTCGCGGCGACGACCGCGTCCCAGTTCTCCCCCGCCTCCACGGTGAGCAGCACCGAGCCGTCCGGGCGGCGCGCGAACGCGATGCCACCGCCGGTCAGCCGCACGACGGTGCCCGCGAACCCCTCGTCGGCGACGACGACGTTGGAGCCGCCGCCGAGCAGCAGCAGCGGCTCGCCGGACCCGTCGGCCGCGTGGACGGCGTCGACGGCGGTGCCGGCGTCGGGCGCCTCGATCAGCCGCGCGGCGGGGCCGCCGAGCCGCAGCGTGGTGAGGGGGGCGAGCGGCGTGCCGGCCCGGACGGGGGTGGTCTGCACAGGGCGCCACGGTAGCGGGCGGGGTAGCCTCCGGCCGTGTCCCGCCCGACGGAGTTCCGCGCCACCAGCCCGCATCCCGTCGACCGGGTGTACGCCACCATGGTCGACCGCCAGGTCCTCACGGACCGGCTGAGGACGATGGGCGGCCCGGGCGCCGCCATCCTCGAGTACACCGGCGACGAGAACGGCTGCAAGTACCGGATCCGGCACGGCATCGACGAGAAGGACCTGCCCGGCGTGGTCAAGTCCTTCGTCGGCTCGCGCGGCATCACCATCGAGCGGGACGAGTCCTGGACCCGCACCGGGGACGGCTACGACGGCACCGTCGGCGTCGAGCTGCCGGGGATGCCCGCCGGGGCGCAGGGCACCATGCGGCTCGGCCCGCGCGGCGAGGGCTCCGAGCTCGTGGTGAACGTCGACGTCACGGTCAAGGTGCCGATCATCGGCGGGAAGATCGAGGAGTCGGTCGCCCAGCAGATCCACCACCTGCTGGAGATGGAGACCGAGTACACGCTCTCCCGGGTCTGACGCGGCACGGAACTCGATTGCGCCGGTGACGGGCGCGGCGGACGCTGCCCGCGTGACCAGCTCCCCCGCCCTCGTGCCGCCGATCCGGCAGGTGCGCGTCGCCCGTCCGACCGACCGGCTCGACGAGGTCGTGGGCTTCTACCGGGACGGGCTCGGGCTGCCGGAGCTCGGGCGGTTCGCCGGGCACGCGGGCTATCGCGGGGTGCTGCTGGGGCTGCCCGGCCCGGGGCGTCATCTCGAGTTCACCCAGCACGACGAGGGCAGCCCCTGCCCGGCGCCGACCCGGGACAACCTGCTCGTGCTCTACCTCGGTGACCGCGCCGCCGTGGGCCGGGTCGCGGCCGGGCTGGCCGAGCGGGGCCACCGACCGGTCGTGCCCGAGAACCCGCACTGGACCGCGCACGAGGCCGTGACCGTCGCGGATCCCGACGGCTGGCGGGTCGTGCTCGTGCCGCACCCCGGCACCGATCTCGACCTGCCCGTCGTCGTCGACTGGTACGCCGGCGAGCGGGAGGCGCTGCGCCCGCTGTTCGCGCTGGCCGAGGACTCGGCCGCCGAGCTGGACTCGTACCTGGGGCGTGGGCGGGTCCTCGTCGCCCGTGCGGACGGGGAGATCGTCGGCCATCTCCAGCTGGTGGGGACGGAGCTGCCCGGGGAGGCCGAGCTGAAGAACATGGCGGTCCGCGAGGACCGCCGGGGGCGCGGGATCGGCGGCCGCCTGGTCCGCGAGGCGATCGCCGCGCTCGCGGCCGAGGGCACGGCGACGATCCGGGTGGCGACGGCCGCGGCGGACGTGGACAACCTGGCCTTCTACCAGCGCCAGGGCTTCCGCCTGCGCGCGGTCGAACGCGACGTGTTCACCCCGGCCGCCGGCTACCCCGCCGGCTCCGGGTCCGCCGGGATCCCCCTCCGGGACCGGGTGTGGCTGGACCGCCCCACCACCGAGGAGGGCTCGTGACGGCACCACCCGACGTCGACCTGTACGCCCGGGGCACGGCCACCCTGCTCGCGACCTGGGAGGAGTACGCCCGCGGGGCCCCGGGCGCCGCCGTGCACCGGTTCGAGGGGGTCGCCGCCGCGGTCTTCCCGCACGGGCCCGAGCGCGGGGTCTACAACAACGCGGTGCTCGGCCGGGACCTCCTCCCGGCTGAGCGCACCGCCGCGCTCGACGCGATGGAGGAGGCCTACGCGACCGCCGGGATCACCCGGTTCGCGGCCTGGGTGCACGAGGACGACCGGGCGCTGCGGGCCGACCTCGAGCGCCGCGGGTACGCCCTCGACGAGACCACGCGGGCGATGGGCATGTCCCTCGACGACCTGCGGGTCCCCCGTCCGCAGCTCGACCTCGCCCTCCCGGACTGGACCGAGTACCTGCGCGTGATCGAGGTGCCGACCGACCTGCTCGCCGGGGCGGACCACGCCGCGTTCCACGTCGTCGTCGCGCGGCTCGACGCCGGGAACGCCGCCGCCGCGATGGCCTACCACCACGGCGAGGACTGCGGGATCTACAACGTCGGCACCCGCGCGCACGCGCGCCGGCGCGGTCTGGGATCCGCGGTGACCGCCCTGCTCCTGCACGACGCGCGCGACCGCGGCCGCCGCACCGCGAGCCTGCAGGCCACGCCGATGGCCGAGCACCTCTACGCGCGGATCGGCTTCCGGGACCTCGGCCGGATCCTCGAGTTCGTGCCGGCGTGACGGGCGCCCGCCAGGACGTGCCAGGGACGTGACACCCGACTGACAGGTCCCCCTCGCACCCTCACCTCATGGCTCACCTCGACGGCCGCAACGGCCGGATCTTCCACGACAGCTGGCTCCCGGAGGGCGAGGCGCGCTGTGCCGTCGTCCTGCTGCACGGCTACGGCGAGCACCTCGGGCTCTACGACCCGCTGGCCCGCCGGCTCGTCGCCGACGGGCACGCGGTCCACGCGCTCGACGCCGTCGGGCACGGGCGCAGCGACGGCGAGCGGGCGGTCATCCCGTCCTGGGACGACTGGGTCGACGACGCGCGCGCCCTCGTCGGGCTCGCGCGCGCCCGGCATCCGGGCGCGCCCGTGGTCGTCGTCGGCCACTCCGGCGGGGCGGTGACCACGATGCTGCTCGGGCTGCGCGACCCGCGGGCCGCCGACGCCCTCGTGCTCTCGGCCGGGCCGCTGCGCCCGCTGGAGTGGGTGGACGGGGAGCTCGCGACCGGGGCCGCCGAGACCGCCGAGGGCGAACCCACGGAGTTCCTCAGCACGCACCCGGACTACGTGCACGCCCTGCTGCACGACCCGCTGACGTGGAAGGGCGGCTTCCGCCGGGAGACCCTCCTCGCCCTCGCGGCGACCTGGCCCGAGATCGCCTCGGCCCTCGCCGACGGCCGGCCCGCCGCCCCGGTGCTCCTGGTGCACGGCGAGGCCGATCCCGTCGTCCCGGTGGAGGACTCGCACGAGGTGGCCGCGCGGCTGCCGGACGCGACGCTGCACACCTTCCCCGGCGACCTGCACGACGTGCTCAACGAGCACGACCGCGAGGTCGTGCACGAGGTCGTCGCCCGGTTCGTCGACACCGTCGCGGTGCGCCGGGACGCGGAACTGGTCACCGGCACGGCGACGTGAGGTGGGGCGCGGGCCCGCCGCACCCGTCCGGGCCAGGTCCCGTCGACCCGCGGGGTGCCGCGGGACGATCGTGGGAGCGGCGATGGCACGCTTGTGGTCGTGCAACCGGAAGCCGACCGCCGCTACGTCATCACCTTCAGCTGCCCCGACCGCACGGGCATCGTCGCGCGGATCGCCGGTTTCCTCGCCGAGACGGGCGCCTGGATCGTCGAGGCCGCCTACCACGCGGACGCCGAGGAGGGCTGGTTCTTCACCCGGCAGGCCGTGCGGGCCTCCTCCGTGCCCTTCGACGTCGACGAGCTCCGCGCCCGGTTCGCGGAGATCGCCGAGGAGTTCGGGCCCGAGGCCACGTGGCGGGTCACGGACAGCGGCGTGCCGAAGCACGCCGTGCTGCTCGTGACCCGCGAGCCGCACTGCCTGCACGACCTGCTCGGCCGCGTGGCCGCCGGCGAGCTGCCGGTGACGATCGACGCCGTCGTCGGCAACCACGAGGAGCTCGCGCCGCTGGTCAAGGCGCACGGCATCCCGTTCCACCACGTGCCCTTCCCCGGGCCCCGCGACCCGAAGCGGGAGCAGGGGAAGGTGGAGTCGTTCGAGAAGGTCCGCCAGCTCGTCGACGCCCACGAGCCCGACGCGATCGTGCTCGCCCGGTTCATGCAGATCCTGCCCGCGCACCTGTGCGAGGAGTGGGCCGGCCGGGCGATCAACATCCACCACAGCTTCCTGCCCTCCTTCGCCGGCGCGCGCCCTTACCACCAGGCGCACGCCCGGGGTGTGAAGCTGATCGGCGCCACCTGCCACTACGCCACGGCCGACCTCGACGCCGGTCCGATCATCGAGCAGGACGTCATCCGGGTCGACCACGGCGACACGGTCGCCGACATGGTCCGCCGGGGCCGGGACGCCGAGCGCCTGGTCCTCGCCCGGGGCTTCCGCTGGCACCTCGAGGACCGGGTCCTGGTGCACGGCAACAAGACCGTCGTCTTCCGCTGATCTCCTCGAGTGGCGACAGTCGCTCCAGCGACCGTCGCCACTCACGAGAGCGGGTCAGGCGGGCTTGATGTTGATGTTCCGGTGGAAGAGGTTGGCCGGGTCGTAACGGCCCTTGATCTCGGTCAGCCGCTCGTACTTCGTCGCCCCGTAGCTCGCACGAATCCGGTCCTGCTCGGCCTCGGCCATGTAGTTCACGTAGGCGCCGGACATCCCGGCGAGCGGCCGCAGGGCCTCCCACGTGTCCCGCACCCAGCTCCGCTCGGTTGCGAGCTCGGCGGGATCGTGACTCATCCCCACGATGTTGGCGACGTACTGGACCCTGCGCGGCCCACCGAAGGCGGTGTCCCCCTCGCCGACGCGGGTGTACGCCCCGATGAGCGGGAAGAGGAAGGAGAGGCTCATCGGCGACGTCCTGCCCGTGCCCCGATCCGCGAGGACGTCGAGCGCGTCGTCGCTCAGCTCGTCGAGGTACAGGGACTTCTCGTAGGCACGGACACCCGGGGGGAAGCCGTCGTCGAGCGCCTGCTGGACACCCGTGTAGGGCATGGGTGTCACGAGCTCGAACAGCGGCGGGACGTCACGGTGCAGAGGAGCCAGGATCTGCGCGTGCTCCTCCGCCGTCCCGAAGCTCACGAGGATCAGCGCGTTGCCGGGTGCGGAGTGGTGCTCCTCGGGGACGAACGGGGCCGACGGCGCGTTCATCCCGATCACCAGGAAGCACCCGGCCTGGTCCGGGAGCCGTACGACGACGTCCCGGCAGGCGCGCACCGGGGCGATGCCGGCATCGTGGTGCCAGAAGAGCAGGGCGAACTGGACCTCGGGGCCCACCGGGTGCAGCCGGAACTCGAACGAGGTGACCACGCCGAAGTTGCCGCCACCCCCGCGCAGGGCCCAGAACAGATCGGGGTGCTCGTCGACCGAGGCCTCCACGGTGCTGCTGTCGGCGAGCACGACCTGTGCCCGGACCAGGTTGTCGGCCGTCAGCCCGTGCAGACCGGTGAGGTAGCCCATGCCGCCGCCGAGCGCCAGCCCCGCCACCCCGGTGTCGCTGACGGTGCCGACGGGAACGGCCAGTCCGTGCTCCTGCGTCGCGGCGTCGAGCTCGCCGAGCTTGACCCCGGGCTCGACGACGGCTCGGCGGCGCTCGGGATCGACCGTCACCGACCTCATCGGCGACAGATCGATCATCAGCCCGTCATCGCAGACGGCGTTCCCGCTGATCCCGTGCGCCCCACCGCGGACCGCGATCTCCAGGCCCTTCTCTCGCCCGAAGTCGACCGCCGCCGCGACGTCTGCCGTGGTCCGGCAGCGCGCGATCACCGCCGGCCGCCGGTCGATCGTCCCGTTCCAGACCGTTCGGGCGTCGTCGTACCCGGCCTCGCCGGGCACCAGGACAGCGCCCCCGATCCGCGCTCGCAGGGCATCCACGTCGAACCTGGCCGTACTCGTCATCACGCCCTCCTCGGTACCGACGGTCGAGTGTGTGACCCCGGCCACCCGCAGGGCTGTACGTACTTCTACGGCCCCCGAGAACGCCGATCGGCGCCCCTCCTCGCGGGGGGACGCCGTTCCGGCAGGGTCAGGCGGGTTTGATGTTGGCGTTGACGTGGAGGAGGTTGCCCGGGTCGTACTGCGCCTTGATCCGGGCCAGCCGCTCGTACTTCGCGCCGTAGGTGTCGCGGAGCCGCGCCTCGTCCTGGCCGACGTCCAGGTTGACGTAGCCTGCGCCGCTCGTGGCGAAGGGGCGCAGCAGGTCCCACGACCGGCGGGTCCACTCGCGCTCGGGCGCCAGCGGGATGGGGTCGGGACAGAGCGCCTCGATCGCCACCACCCACCGCGTCGACCGACGCCCGCCGAAGGCCGTCGCGTCCTCCGCGACCTCGCGGAAGCCCGGGCCGAGGGAGAAGACGAGGGTCTGGCTCATCGGGGACGTCCGCTCCGCGTGGCACGCGACGAGGACCTCGATCGCGTCGTCGGGCAGCGCGTCGAGGTAGAGGCCGCGCGTGTGCGTGGCGATCCCCCACGGTGCCGACGGGTCGAGCATCTGCTGCAGGGCCGTGTACGGGATGGGCGTGACCTGTTCGAACGCAGGCGTCAGCGCCGCACGCAGCGGGGCGAGCACGGCCTCGTGCTCCTCCGCGGAGCCGTACCCGACGACGAGCACGGCGACGACCGGCTGCCCGCGCAGCTCCTCCGGGACGGCGTCGTCGGGCGGCCCGCTCGTGAGGACGATCCCACCACCCGCGTCCCGGGACCGGGTGGGCAGCAGATCACGGGCCGCACGCATCGCCTCCACGGCCCGCCCCTGCTCGTAGAACAGCATGCCGAGGTGCAGGAGGCCGACCGGGTGCAGGCGGAACTCGAACTCCGTGACGACGCCGAAGTTGCCGCCGCCCCCACGCAGTGCCCAGAAGAGATCGGGTTCGGACTCGTCGCTCGCCCGGACGGTGCGGCCGTCCGGCAGGACGACCTGGGCCGAGACCAGATTGTCGATCGCCAGCCCGTGACGGGCGGTCAGATAGCCGAATCCACCGCCCAGCGTCAGGCCGCCGACCCCGGTGTGGCTCACGGTGCCGCCCACCGTCGCGAGGCCGTGCTCCTGGCAGGCTGCATCCATCGCGGCCAGGGTCGCGCCGCCGCCGACCCGCGCCAGACGCGCCGCGGGGTCCACACGGACCTGCGCCAGGGGTGAGAGATCGACGAGCAGCTCCTCGCCCGGGATCGCGGGCTCCCAGTGCCCGTGGGCACCGCCACGGACCGTCACCTCCAGACCGTGCTCGCACGCGTACGACAACGCCGCCGCGACGTCGTCCGGCCCGGTGCAGCGCACGACCAGCGCCGGCCGGCGGTCGATCCCGCCGACATAGGTGGACCGGGCCTCGTCGTAGCCGTCGTCCCCCGGCAGGAGAACCGACCCGCTCGTCCGGGTCTGCAGCGCCTCGACGTCGTACCGTGCCGTGCTCGTCATTCGCCCTCCTCGATCTCGCACCCCACCGAGACAAGAGCATGTGACACCGGTCACTGATACTCCGAGAACGCCGAACGGCGCCCCTCCTCGTGGGAGGGGCGCCGTCCGGGGTGTGCTCCGGTCAGGCGGCGGCGTGCTGCTCCGCCGGCTCGAGCGCGATCTCGAGGACCTCGCTCACGTCGGCGACCGGGTGCACCCGGAGCTCACCGCGGACCGACTCCGGCAGGTCGTCGAGGTCGGGCTCGTTGCGCTTCGGGATGATCACGTCGGTCAGGCCCGCCCGGTGCGCGGCCAGCAGCTTCTGCTTGACCCCGCCGATCGGGAGCACCTTGCCCTGCAGCGTGACCTCGCCGGTCATGCCGACCGACGACTTCACCGGGCGCCCGGAGGCGAGCGACGCCAGCGCCGTCGTCATCGTGACGCCGGCCGACGGGCCGTCCTTCGGGACCGCACCCGCCGGGACGTGCACGTGCAGCTTCTTCGACGCCAGGTCACCGGCCAGCCCGCGCGAGCGCAGGTAGGACAGGGCGATCGACACCGACTCCTTCATGACGTCGCCGAGCTGACCGGTCAGGGTCAGGCCCGGGTCGCCCTCCATCGAGGTCGCCTCGATGAACAGGACGTCGCCGCCCACGCCGGTCACCGCCAGGCCGGTCGCCACGCCCGGCACGGACGTGCGTTCCGCGGACTCCGGAGTGAACTTCGGCCGCCCGAGGTACCTGACCAGGGTGTCGGCGTCGACGTGGATCGGCGCCTCCTCACCGGAGTCGAGCCCGACGGCGACCTTGCGCAGGACCTTCGCCAGGCCCCGCTCCAGCTGCCGCACGCCCGCCTCGCGCGTGTACTCGGCCGCGATCATGCCCAGCGCGACCTCGGTGAACTCGACGTCCGTCGGCTCCAGGCCGGCCTTCTCGACCTGCCGCGGCAGCAGGTGGTCGCGCGCGATCGCGATCTTCTCCTGCTCGGTGTAGCCGTCGAGCGTGACGACCTCCATCCGGTCCGCCAGCGGGCCCGGGATGGCCTCGCCGACGTTCGCGGTGGCGAGGAACAGCACGTTGGACAGGTCCAGGTCGACCTCGAGGTAGTGGTCGCGGAACGTGTGGTTCTGCGCCGGGTCGAGCACCTCGAGCAGGGCCGCGGACGGGTCGCCGCGGAAGTCGCTGCCGACCTTGTCGATCTCGTCGAGCAGCACGACGGGGTTCATCGTGCCGGCCTCGCGGATCGCGCGGACGATGCGGCCGGGCAGTGCGCCGACGTAGGTGCGCCGGTGTCCGCGGATCTCGGCCTCGTCGCGCACGCCGCCGAGGGCGACGCGGACGAACTTGCGGCCCAGCCCGCGGGCGACGGACTCACCCAGCGAGGTCTTGCCGACGCCGGGCGGGCCGACGAGCGCCAGCACCGCACCCGAGCCGCGGCCGCCGATGGTGTCCAGCCCCTTGCGGTTGCGCCGCGAGCGGACGGCGAGGAACTCGACCAGCCGCTCCTTGACGTCGTCCAGACCGGCGTGGTCGGCGTCGAGGATCCGCCGGGCCTCGACCAGGTCGTCGGTGTCGACGGTGGTCTCGTTCCACGGCATGTCGAGGATGGTGTCGAGCCAAGTGCGGATCCAGCCGGACTCCGGGCTCTGGTCCGACGCCCGCTCCAGCTTGCCGACCTCGGTCAGCGCGGCCTTGCGGACGTGCTCCGGCAGGTCGGCCGCCTCCACGCGGGCGCGGTAGTCGTCCTCGCCCTCGGGGTCGCCCTCACCGAGCTCCTTGCGGATCGCGGCGAGCTGCTGGCGCAGCAGGAACTCGCGCTGCTGCTTCTCCATGCCCTCCCGGACGTCCTGCGAGATCTTCTCGGTGACCTCCTGCTCGGCGACGTGCTCCTTCGTCCACTCGAGGAGCTTCTCCAGCCGGCGGGTCACGTCGGTCTCGGCGAGCAGCTCCAGCTTGTGGGAGTTGTCGAGCCAGCTCGCCCAGCCGGCCAGGTCGGCCAGCTGCCCGGGGTCGGTCGTCTGCTGGACGGAGTCGATGACCTGCCACGCGTTGCGCTGCTGCAGGATCCCGACGACCAGGGCCTTGTACTCCTTGGCCAGCTCGTGGGTGCGCCCGGTGACCGGGCCCTCCTCGACCGTCTCGGCCTCGACCCACAGGGCCGAGCCCGGGCCGGTCACGCCCGAGCCGATGCGGGCCCGCGACTCACCGCGGACCACGGCGGCACGCTCCCCGTTCGGGAGCCTGCCGATCTGTTCCAGGACCGCGACCACACCGATCGCGGCGTACTTCCCGTCGAGACGGGGGACGACGAGGACCTGCCGCCGCGCAGCGTCAGCGGAGCGGCCATCTGCGCTGCCCTCCGCGGCGTCGACCGCGGCCTGAACCTCCGGAGCGTCGAGCCGGACGGGCACCACCATGCCGGGCAGCACCACCGAGTCGGTCAGCGGAAGCACCGGCAGCTTCAGCGTCTGTGTCATGCCCGGGTCAACGCTTACACCGCAAGCCTCATTCCAGCGTTCAAGTATGTCCGCTGTGAGTGAACGCAGGAACCTTGAGCGCAGTCGGCTCAGGCCGGACGGGCCAGGTCCTCCACGACCGCGGCCCCGGGCAGGGCGGCGAGCACGGCACCGGGGACGGCGAGCTTGGAGCCCCGGATGCCGCTGCCCACGACGACGGCCTCGGCGGCTGCGACCTCGGGCGCGATCAGCAGCGGCCAGCCCTCGGGCAGGCCGAGCGGGGTGATGCCGCCGTACTCCATGCTCGTGAGCTCCACGGCCTCGGCCATCGGCGCGAAGGAGGCCTTGCGGACGTCGAGCCGCCGTTTGACCACGCCGTTGACGTCCGCCCGGGTGGTCGCGAGGACCAGGCAGGCGGCGTAGCGGACCTCGCCGGAGCGCCTGCCCGAGACCACCACGCAGTTCGCGGAGGACTCGGGCGGCGAGGCGTAGGCCTCGCAGAAGGCGGCGGTGTCGGCCAGGTCGGGATCGATCTCCGCGACCAGCACGCTGCTCGGGTCGGGCAGCCGGGACAGCGCCTTGGCGACGGGTTCGGCGAGCAGTTCGGGGTGGTCGGCGGCGGGGAGCGGGGTCAGCGTGCCGAGCACGCTCGAGGGCACGCTCACCAGTTGTTGCCACCCCGGGAGGCGGCGACGACGGCCGGCTTGACGTCGACCAGGTAGACCAGCATCGCGACGGTGCCGGCCAGCCAGAACAGCGTCAGCTCGCTGCGCAGGCCCTGGAACGAGGCGACGACACCGAGCAGGCTGGGCGAGGAGATCACCCCGAAGATCGGGATGACCAGCAGGAACAGCGCCGCTGCGCCGGTGATGCCCAGCCAGGCGTTCTTGGTCAGCTTGCTGGCCGCCTGGAAGGCGTCGGCACGCTGGCGGACGGCGTGCACGAAGGCGTAACCCGAGCACGCCGCGACCACGATGCCGATCACGCACAGCACCAGGCGGTCGAGCATGGTGAACACGTTCACCGGACCAGACTACGTGCGGCGGCGGGATCAGGACATACCCGCACACCGTGAGCGGTGTCCCTGCAGAGACCGACGGCCCCGGAGCGGGTGCTCCGGGCCCGTCGGGACGTGCGACGCGTCAGCTGTCGGACGGGGTGCCCGTGCGCCGGGTGGCCGGCTTGCGGGTGGCGGCCTTCGGCGAGGTCTTCGCCGGGGTCGCGGCCTTCGCCGCCGGGGTCTCGCTCCGCGGCGCGGTCTCCGTCCTCGGGGCCGGCTCGGTCACCGGGGCGGTCCGGCTCGCGGCGCGGCGGCTGGTGCTGCGCGTGGTGGCAGCGGCCTCGTCCCCGGCCTCGTCGACGGCCTTCGCGGCCTCCTTGCCCGCCTCGGCGACGACCTTCGACGCGTCCTCGGAGACCTCGGTGATGGTCTCGGCGACCTCGTCGGCGGCCTTCTGGGTGCGGACGGCGACCTTCTCGCCGGCCGAGCGGGTCTGGCGGGTCAGCGTGGCGAGGGCCTTCTCCGCGACGTCGTGCGCGTCGTCGACGAAGGCGTCGACCCGGGCGTCGAGCTTGCCGGTGAGCTCCTCGACCTGACCGAAGGCCTGCTTGACCTGCGGCTGCTCGCGGATCTCGGTCCAGGTGCCCGCACCGTGGCGGGCGAGGTCGGCGTAGGCCTTCTCCGCCCGGGCGCGCCACGCCTCGGCGACCTTGCGCAGCTCCTCGGTGGTCAGCCTGCCGCGCAGGCCCTGGATCTCGGCGGGCAGCTCGGAGGCGAGCTTCTGCGCCGCCTCGGCCTGGGCGGTGGCGACCGTCCGCGCGTTCGCGTAGGCGCCGCGGATGCTCGAGTAGGCGTACTCGCCGGCACCCAGCACGGCCAGCAGCGGGGTCTTGACGGTCCCCGCCTGCTCGGCGGCGGACTTGGCAGCCTGCTCGCGGACCTTGCGGACGTCCGCGGCGGTCGGCAGCGACACGGCCATGATGATCACTTCCTCTGTTCGGTCGGCACGCCGGGATCGACCGGTAGGTCGTTCTCCCGCCGGAAGGACTGGTAGATGTCGAGCAGAACCTGCTTCTGGCGCTCCGTGAGGGAGGCGTCCGAGAGGACCGCGTCGACGACGACGCTGGCGGGCCGCTCCTCGAGGATCCCCGCCTTGACGTAGAGCGCCTCGGCGGAGATCCGCAGCCCCTTCGCGATCTGCTGCAGGATCTCGGCCGACGGCTTGCGGAGCCCGCGCTCGATCTGGCTGAGGTACGGGTTGCTGACGCCGGCCGTCCGGGCGAGCTGCCGCAGCGAGACCTGGGCCGCCTCGCGCTGCGAGCGGATGTAGGAGCCGATGTCGTCCACGGTCTTCTCGACGACGTGACCCACCTGGCCGACGGCCTGGTCGATCAGCGGCTTGTCGTCCGCCATGCGCTCACCTCCCCCGGACACGATCGACGGTACGGACGTCCGCTAGCTCCTGCAAGCGCAGTGCTTGCGCTGGTGGCGTGACCTTTGTCACGATGTGGATGGCTCCACGAACTAGAGTGGGGCGGTGACCGAGGAGCTCCCGCCCACGGGCGAGGACGTCGTCGAGGTGCCCCGGCGCCCTGCGCCAAAGCCGTTCCGCGGGCAGGGCCGGGCGACGGCGGCGGTCGCGCTCGGCGGCGCGGTCGGTGCGCTCGCCCGGTGGGCCGTGGGGCTGGGTCTCCCGACCACGCCCGGCGCGTTCCCGCTGGGGACCTTCCTCGTCAACGTCGTCGGCTGCGCCGCCATCGGCGTGCTGCTGGTGGCGATCACCGAGCTGCGACAGGCACACCCCCTGCTGCGGCCGTTCCTCGCGACCGGGATCCTCGGCGGCTTCACCACCTTCTCGACCTTCTCGGTCGACGCCCAGCACCTGCTGCTGGGCGGCCACCTCGGCCTCGCCTTCACCTACCTGGCCGGGACGCTCGTCGCAGCCGTCGCGGCGACCTGGCTGGGGGCCGCGGCGACCCGGAGGTTCGCCCGGTGATCCCGCTGCTGGTCGTGGTCGGCGCGGCCGTCGGGGCGCCCGCGCGCTACCTGACGGACCGGCTCGTGCAGTCCCGCCAGGCGAGCGGGTTCCCGTGGGGCACGTACACGGTGAACGTCGTCGGCTCCTTCGTCCTCGGCGTGGTGGCCGGGGCGGCCACCTCCCCCGCGGTGACCGCGCTGGTCGGCACCGGGTTCTGCGGGGCGCTGACCACCTACTCCACGTTCGGCTACGAGACGGTGCAGCTGGCGAGACAGGGCAGCCCGCTCCTGGCCACCTTCAACGCCGTCGGCTCGGTCCTGGCCGGGCTCGGCGCGGCCGGGCTCGGCCTGGCCGTCGGCACCGTGCTGTGAGTGGCGAGAGCCCGCCACCCGCGAGGCCTAGAAGACGAGCTGGGAGACGGTGTAGATCACCAGGCCGGCGAGCGCGCCGACGACCGTGCCGTTGATCCGGATGAACTGGAGGTCCCGGCCGACCTGCAGCTCGATCTTGCGCGAGGTCTCCTCGGCGTCCCACCGCGCCACGGTGTCCGTGATCAGGGTGGTGATCTCGCGGCGGTAGTGCCGCACGACGTAGCCCGCGGCGTCGGTCATCCAGCCGTCGATGCGGGCCCGCAGCTCGGCGTCGTCGGCCAGTCGGGCGCCGAGCGACATCAGCCCGTCCCGCACCCGCGCCCGCAGCTCGCTCGACGGGTCCTCGGCCGCGTCGAGGATCATGCCCTTGACCACGCCCCAGGCCTGCCCGATGAACTTCTGCACGTCCGGGTGGTCGACGATCTGCTGCTTGACCTGCTCCGCGCGCGCGATCGTCTTCGGGTCGTCCTGCAGGTCCCGCGCGAACTCGGCGAGGAAGCGGTCGATCGCGTGCCGCAGCGGGTGCTCCGGGTCGGTCTTCACCGCCCAGGCGTAGCCCTGCACCTCGTTGAACAGCTTGTCGGCCACCATGTCGTCGACGAACCGCGGCGTCCACATCGGGGCGCGGTCGTGCACGACCCGCAGCACCATCTCCTGGTTGTCCGTGACCCAGTCGTAGGCGCGGTCGCACACCAGGTCGACGAGGTGGCGGTGGGCGCCGTCGTCGAGGATCCCCTCGAGGATCTTGCCGAGCGGCGGCCCGACCTCCTTGTCCAGCAGCTTGCGGACCAGGACCTGCTCGATCAGGTCCTGGACGACGTCGTCGCGCAGCACGGTGACCACGCCGCGGGCCGCGGTGGCCAGCTCGGCGGTGACACGCTCGGCGTTCTGCGGCTGGGCGACCCAGCTGCCGACGCGGTGCGTCACCTCGATCCGGCCGAGCTTGTCCCGCACCACGGACTCGGCCAGGAAGTTCTCGCCGACGAAGTCACCGAGGCTGTCGCCGATCGTGTCCTTCTTGCGCGGGATGATCGCGGTGTGCGGGATCGGCAGCCCCAGCGGCCGCTTGAACAGCGCCGTGACCGCGAACCAGTCCGCCAGGGCACCGACCATGCCCGCCTCGGCGGCGGCGCGGACGTAGCCGGCCCACGCCTGGCCGTGCAGCTCCAGGTACCGCATGACGAAGAAGACGACCGTCGCGCCGAGCAGGAACCCGGTCGCGACGAGCTTCATCCGGCGCAGGTCGCGGCGCTTCTGCGCCTCGGCCTCGGGGCCGAGACCCAGCCCGGCCGGGATGTTGCTGCCGCCGGCGGGCCGCGACGGCGGGGCGGCGAGGGCACGGTCGGAACTCACGGAGTTCATAGTGCCCGTCGCCGGAACCGTGCGTCGGCCCAACCTGAGAATCGGCCCCCCGAGCCGTCGGCGCCGTGGGAAATGGCGACGGCCGGGCCCGACGGTCGTCCGCCGGACCCGGCCGGGTCCATGGGGTGCGGGTCAGCCGGCGCGGCCGGCCCTCACGGCCGGCTCCACCTGTCGCACGGGGGCCGAGCGCTGCCGGACGGCGGCCTGGACGGCCTCGACGATCACGACGGCGTCGGGCACCTCGTAGCCGGTGAAGGAGGGACGCACCCGCCACTGGACCCAGCCGTCGGGCCGTTCGGTCGGCGGGGCGAGCACCCCGATGCCGTCCGTGTGGAGCACGACGTCCGTGTGCAGCGACAGCTCCGCGGGCAGCTCGTGGTTCGGGGTCATCGGGAACCACCACGTGTCGTGCGGGGTCGCGGCGACCGGGACGACCATCCCCCGGTCACGCAGCGTGGCGCACACCTGCCGGCCGATCTCCGCGGGGACCTCGATCACGTCGAGCACCGTGCCCGTGTCGAGCAGGACCTCGGAGCCGGGGCCCGGCACCAGCGGCCAACCGTGCTCGACGTACTCGACGGCGGCCGCCCGCAGCTCCGCGCCGTAGACGGCCCGGTAGCTGTCCCACCACGACATCCGGCTCAACTCCTCTTTCCGTACCGATCACCCGTGACCCGGCGCGCCCGTCGGGCGTCGCTCACATCACATGCAACACCATCGACGGGCACCGGGTTCGTGTTAGCCGGCCGCTCGCGGTGACCGCACGTGACGTAGAGGTGAGTGGCCCTCGTCACCGACCACCGGTCCTTCACCCGCCGGTGGGCGGCGGCCGACCGGTCGGCGGCCCGGGACCGGCGGCTACTCCGTTCGAGGTTGCGACCGATCGGCGCACGACCCCGCGGCGAACGGCCGTACCGCGATGATGGACCCATGCTGCTCGTCACCGGCGCCACCGGATTCCTCGGAAGTGCGCTCGTCGCCCTGCTCGCCGGCCGAGGCCGCCCGGTCCGCGCGCTGGTGCGTGATCCGGCCCGGGCCGCCGCCCTGCTGCCCGAGGGCGTCCCGACCGCCGTCGGGAGGCTCGACGACCCGGGCTCGCTCGACGCGGCGCTGAAGGACGTCGACGCGGTCCTGCACCTCGCCGGGCTGGTCGGCGGCGCCCCGGAGGAGATCCGTGCCGCGAACGTCGACGGCACGCGGGCGGTGCTGGAGGCGATGCGCCGGGCCGGGGTCCGCCGACTCGTCCACGTGAGCAGCAGCGCGGCGGTGATGGACGCGTCCGGACTGGTCGGCGAGCGGCCGTCCGGGCCGCCCGTCCTCACCGATCCGTACTCGCGGGCCAAGGCGGAGGCCGACGCCCTCGTGCTCGGCGCGGAGGGGATCGACGCGTCGGTCGCGGTGCCGGTCAGCATCTACGGGCCCAGCCCGGCCGGCCCGCAGAGCTACAACGGGCTGCTGCGGTTCCTGACCCGCGGCGAGATCACCGAGGTCGTCGACGCCCCGATCGGCTGGGTACTGGCGGAGGACTGCGCCGAGGGCGTACGGCTCGCCCTGGACCGCGGCGAGCCGGGGCGCCGCTACGTGCTGTGCGGGGAGGTGGCACCGTTCGGCCGGGTGCTGAACCGGGCCGCCGAGCTGCTCGGCACGCCCCACCGGGTCCGGACGCTGCCGCCCGGCGCGGAGCTCGGGCCCGACGCGTCGACCTTCGCCCGGCGTTCCGAGGTGTACGGGCGGTTCCCCCCGGTCCACGTCGACGACGCCGGCGCCCGCGCGCTCGGCTTCGCCCCGCGCGGGATCGACGAGGGCCTCGAAGTGACGTGCTCCTGGCTGAGAACCCTGTAGAGAACGCCGCTGCCGGCGACCCCCGTCGGGGATCGCCGGCAGCGAAAGACTCAGATGCCGCTCAGAGCGGGGTCACCGAGTCGGCCTGCGGGCCCTTGGCACCCTGGCTGGCCTCGAAGGAGACGCGCTGGTTCTCCTCGAGGGTCCGGAAGCCGTTGCTCTGGATGGCCGAGTAGTGGACGAAGACGTCCGGCCCGTTGTCGTCGGTGGCGATGAAGCCGAAGCCCTTCTCGGCGTTGAACCACTTGACGGTGCCCTGCGGCATAGCTTTTTTCTCCCACACACTGAACGGATCCGGCCGACATGGCGACGGCCGGAGGTTGCGCGGAGCCCGCCGGGTGGGAGGAGGGGTCCCCGACCACACGTGCGGAACTCGCTGTCACACGTTCCACGCACGCTGTCTCAACGATCGAGGAAGACACGACTGCAACCGGGTCGAACGCTACCACGCCGGACGTGACGGCGAACGCAGATCCCGCGCCCGTGCGTGTGACACCACTGCAATCCAGCCTTGTCCGGTTCGTTGCGCTACCGTGACTTACGGCCGCGAGTCGCGACGAGCCGCCGGCGCGAACCCGGGGCCGGAGCCGGTCCTCCCCCGACCGACCCCTCGACGTGTGAAGGCGCCCGCATGCCCAGCCTCGCCCCCGACCGCCCGCAGAGTCGCGGCGTCGAGCCGGCCACCGAAGGCCGCCGCTCGACCCTCGAACACGTGCTGGTCATCGCGTTCATGATCGTCCCGCTGCTGGCCGTCGCGGCCGCCGTCCCCGTCGCCTGGGGGTGGGGACTGGGCTGGGTCGACGTCGTCCTCTTCGTCGTCTTCTACATGGTCAGCGGGCTGGGGGTGACCGTCGGCTACCACCGGCACTTCACCCACGGCTCGTTCAAGGCGCGCCGCGGGCTGCGGATCGCGCTCGCCGCCGCGGGGTCGCTCGCACTGCAGGGCAGCGTCGTGTCGTGGGTCGCGGACCACCGCCGGCACCACGCCTACTCGGACAAGGAGGGCGACCCGCACTCGCCGTGGCTCTACGGCACCGGGCCCCGTGCGCTCGCCAAGGGTTTCTGGCACTCGCACATGGGCTGGCTGCTCGACCGGGACAAGACCAACGCCCGCCGGTTCGCCCCCGACCTGCTCGCCGACCCGGCGCTCCGCCGGATCGGCGACAACTTCCTCTGGTTCGCCCTCACCAGCCTGCTGCTGCCGGGGCTGGTCGGCGGCCTGCTGACCTGGTCGGTCGGCGGAGCACTGACCGCGCTGTTGTGGGCCGGCCTCGTGCGGGTCGCGCTGCTGCACCACGTCACCTGGTCGATCAACTCCGTGTGCCACATCTGGGGCGACCGCCGGTTCGCCGCGCGTGACCGGTCGGCCAACGTCTGGTGGCTGGCCCTGCTGTCCTTCGGCGAGTCGTGGCACAACCTCCACCACGCGGACCCGACCTGCGCCCGGCACGGTGCCAAGCCCGGCCAGGTCGACATCTCGGCCCGGCTCATCCGGATCTTCGAGGTGCTCGGGTGGGCGCACTCGGTGCGCTGGCCGACCACCCGGCGTCTCGACCGGCTGTCGCGCGGCACGGAGGTCGAGCACGCCGTGTAACGAAACCTGGGCCGGCGCTCCACGTTCGGTGACCTCGCGCACGACCGGGTGAGGGTGATCGCAGTCGTACGCCGCCGGGTGACGTCGGCTCGTGCCCGACGGGCGCCGACGTCCCCCGGCAGAGGGGCGCCGCGGAGGGGACCCCCTGGTCGAGGTCGCCCGAACCGGTGGTCCGGCCCCCGTCTCGTCACGGAGTGCGTTCGAGGTGGTGCGGCCCGCCGATCCGGGGCTCTGGCCAGCACGAGCACCTCCTTCGCATGATTCGCCCGTCCCGCCGGGTGATCATCAGGAGGCTTGCCGTGCGGAAGAAGATCGCGCTCTCGCTCGTCGCGGTGGCGACCGGCGGGAGCGTCGCCGTCCTCGGAGCAGGGACGGCGGCGGCCGCGCCCGTCGCCGACCAGGTACCCCCCGTCGCGATACCGGCCGTGCCCGTGGTGCCGGCCGTACCGGAGACGCCGGTGGGCGGCCTGCTCAACCACGTCCTGCAGGGTCTGCAGGAGCTGCTCCCCGGCCTCCTCGCCGGGGTGGTCCCGCCCGATCCCGCAGCCCTCGTGCCCGTCCCGGTGCCGGTCCCGTCCGGCGCTGCCGCGGCAGCCGCACCGGTGGCGGCGGC